>JANXYT010000304.1 GCA_025355915.1 Holophagaceae bacterium | reverse complement strand
CCTCGAGGCCCTGCAGCGCCGCGACGGGCAGACCGTGGTCTACCGGCTCAAGGAAAACCTGTCGCCCAAGGACATCGCGCGGGCCAAGGACGGGCTCACGGGCCGCGGGAAGTTCATCTGGCTGGCCGACCACTGGAAGGATTACTTCGACGTGGTGCCCGTCAAGGCCGGCATCGCCACCCTGGAACGCGTGGAGATTCTTTCCGGCCTCAAGGCCAATGACCAGGTGAGCCTGGAAGACCCCAGCAAGAAGAAGGTCGAGAAAGACGATGAGAACAATTAGCTATCAGCTGTCGGCTATCGGCTGTCAGCGATCGGCTCTCGGCCATCAGTCACTGACAGCTGAGAGCCGACAGCCGACAGCCCGAGCGGAGCGAGCATCATGACCCCCATCATCCAGACCGAGGCCCTCACCAAGGTGTACGGCGCCAACGGGGCGGCGGTGCATGCGCTGCGTGGCATCGACCTCACCGTGGAAAAGGGCGAGTTCGTGGCGCTCATCGGCCCCTCGGGATCGGGGAAATCCACCCTCATGGCCATCCTGGGCTGCCTGGACCTGCCCACGGTCGGCACCTATACGCTGGACGGCCGCCAAGTCCAGGGCCTTTCGGGCGGTGAACTGGCGCGCATCCGCAACGAGAAGGTGGGCTTCGTCTTCCAGAGCTACAACCTGCTGCCCAGGGCCAGCATCGTCCGGAACGTGGAACTGCCCATGCTCTATGCGGGAGTGGGCCGCAAGGAGCGCCGGGAGCGGGCCCTGGCCCTGCTCGAAAAAGTGGGCATCGCCGACAAGGCCGACAAGCTGCCGGCGACCCTGTCCGGTGGCCAGAAGCAACGCGTGGCCGTGGCCCGCGCCCTAGCCAACAACCCCGCCCTCCTGCTGGCGGACGAGCCTACGGGCGCGCTGGATTCCAAGACCGGCGCCGAGGTGCTCGATCTCTTCCGCGAGCTGCATCAGCAGGGCAACACCCTCCTCCTTGTGACCCACGATCCCTCCATCGCCGCTCTGGCCCAGCGGCGAGTGGAGATCCGGGACGGCCTGATCGCCGTCGCCGAGGGAGTCGCCTGAATGGCTAGCACCGGCGCTTTCCGCGAGCGGCTGATCGGGGCCTGGGAGGAGATCCGGGAGAACCTCGGACGCTCCGTGTTGCAGGCCCTCGGCGTCCTGCTCGGCGTGGCCGCCGTCCTGGGCGGATTCTCCATTTCCGACAGCCAGCGCAAACGCTCGGCCGAAATGTTCGTGAAGATGGGTGGCCTCGATAAGCTGAACGTCCAGCCCAAGGCAGCCATCAAGGACGGACGGCCCACGGCCCTCCAGCAGGCCAACCTGGGGCTCCGGGACGCGGACGCCATCAGCGGCGAGGCCCTCCAGGCGGATGCCATCCAGGGCGTGAGCCGCCAGAAGAACACCCGGTCCCGGGTGGTGTCCGCCTACGCAGACCAGGACCGGCAGGTGAGGGGCATCGGCGGGGACTATATCCCCACCAACGGCTACGGCGTCGCCCAGGGCCGGGGCTTCTCGAACACGGAAATGGAAACCGGGGCCCCGGTCGTCATCCTGGGGACTGAAGCCGCCAATACGTTCTTCCCCAAGGGGGACGCCCTGGGACAGTCCCTCCGCATCGGTGATATCCCCGTCACCGTCATCGGCACCTTCCAGGAACGGGTATTCCGGTTTCGCGAGGGCCAGGGCAACCAGTTCTGGTGGCGCAATCGCATCATCGCCGTGCCCGCAAACCTGGTCCAGCGCCGCATGAACGGCGATGCCTACCGCCGGGTGGACCAGGTCACCTTCCGCATCCCCGATCTCAACGCCATGAGCGGCTTCGCGCAGCAACTCAAGAACCTTGTGAAGGCCAACCACCGGCTCCAGGATGATTTCCGCCTGGACGATGTCGCCGCTCGGGTCCGCCGTCGCCAAAGCCAGGGCGACGTGTACGACATCATCTTCATGCTCTCGGGCGTGCTGGCCCTGGTGGGCGGCGGCATCGTGAACGTGAACATCCAGATGGCCAGCCTGAAGGAGCGGGTCCGCGAGGTGGGCGTCAAAATGGCCATCGGCGCCTCGGGGCGCGAGATCTTCAAGGGCTTCATGACCGAGGCGCTCCTGCTGACAGCCCTGGGCGGGTTTGCCGGTCTCTTTCTGGGTGTGGGCTTCTCCTGGATCATCACCAAAAGCATCGGCATCCCGCTCTACATGACTCCCGCCAGCTTTGTCTGGGCCTACTGCATGGCCGCAGCCTTCGGATTCCTCTTCGCGCTCTATCCCGCGTGGAAGGCCAGTCGCCTGTCCCCGATGGAGGCCCTTCGCTATGAATAACGAGGTCCTCGCCCTCCGCTCACCCGGGCCCTCCCTGCTGAATGGCGAGGCCCCTGCCCCGGCGGTGCCCGCCCGTGGGTTCACCGGGGGGATGTTTTTGGAGGTGATCCGCACCGGCCTGGTGGAACTCTGGGCTCACAAGGTGCGCAGCCTGCTCACCCTCACCCTGCTCATGCTCGGCGTCTTTGCGCTGGTGGTGATGACTTCGGTGCTGGATGGCGTCATGGACAAGGTCAGCACGGGCTTTGCCGGCATGAGCTGGGACGGCACTGTGCGCATCGCCCCAAAGACGCCCGAAACGGGCGAGGAGCGCAAGCGTTTCAGCATGAGCCCTGGCCTCCGTTACGAGGACATCAGCCGCAGCACCTCCCCCAATCCGAAGGTGCTGGCCTTTCTTCCCCGGGCTCAGAAAACCGTCATCGTGCGGGTCTCGGGGGATACCGAACGCATCTTCGTGACGGGCGTGTCGCCCGACTACGCCCAGTGGATGAACCGCCCCGTCGGCCTCGGCCGCGGGCTCACTGAGGACGACCAGCGCCGTCGCTCAACCGTCGCCATGGTGGGCGCGACGCTCGCCGCCAAACTCTTCGGGGGCGCCGATCCCGTGGGCCGCGATCTGGTGGTGGAAGGGGTGCCCTTCCGCATCGTGGGTGTGCAGGCCCCGGGCCAGATCTTCAACGAAGAGAACTACACCGACGCCAACGGCATCCTCATTCCCCTGGAAACCTACATGGACCGCCTGGATCCGGCCCACAAGCTCTCGCAGATCACCGTGAAGTTGCGACGAACCGAGGATATGGGTGAGGTCTCCGCCATGCTGCTGAGCCGCGTGCGGCAAGCCCACCACGGTATCGAGGATGCGGAAGTGGTGGACCTGGATGCCGAGGCTGCCAAGGGCTACCAGAACTTCCTGGAAGAGATGCGCGGCTGGAAGATTGTGCTCCTGAGCCTCGCGGGGACGGTGCTGCTGGTGGGTGGCGTTGGGGTGCTGTCGGTGATGCTCATCAGCTTCAGCGATCGCCGCTTCGAGATCGGCCTCCGCAAGGCCCTGGGCGCCTCCGATCACGAGATCTTCATCCAGTTTCTCCTGGAGGCCGTGGTGCTGGCCGCCATCGGTGCGCTGCTCGGCACCCTGTCGGGCGCCCTGCTCTGCCAAGCCCTGTCCGCCAGCTTCCCCTACGGCCTGGTAGTGAATCCCATTGGCCTGATCACCGCATGGATCGTGGCCCTGACCCTGGCGGTGGTGTTCGGTCTCTACCCCGCGTTCCGCGCCATGCGCCTCAGCCCCATGGAGGCGATGAGATAGGCTGTGGGCTGTGGGCGGTTGGCTATAGGATCAGGGGATGGCTGATCCCATCCAAGTCACCGCCTCTGTCCGCATTCCGGGCGATGCCATCCGCTTCAAGGCGGTGCGGGCCGGTGGCGCCGGTGGCCAGAACGTGAACAAGGTGTCCTCCAAGGTGGAGCTGCGCATCGATCTCACGGCCATCGAGGGCCTTCCCGAGGATGCCTTGCTTCGCCTTCGCACGGCCCAGCGCAACCGCCTTGACGCGGAGGGCCTCTGGATGGTCATCAGCGACCGCACCCGCGACCAGCTGAAGAACCTGGAGGACGCCCGCGACAAGGTCACCCAAGCCGTCCGCGCAGCCCTGGTGCGGCCCATTCCGAGGAAGGCCACCCGGCCCACCAAGGGCTCGAAGGAGCGACGGCTGGATACCAAGAAACGGACCTCGGCGACCAAGCAACAGCGACGCGGAGGCTTCGAGTAACCTGGGGATCTCTCCCGGAGCCGCCATGTCCCACCCTCAGACCTACGCCAACCATCGGCGCTTTGAACCGATGCAGCATTTCGTCCTGATTCCGATTTTACTGATCACCTGGATCGCCACCATTTGGCAGGCCATCAAGCACCCGAACCTTCCCAGCATCTGGCTGGCGATTCTCGGCTTCGCCATCCTCATGGTCGCCATCCAGGTGCGTGTCTATGCCCTGAAGGTCCAGGATCGCGTCATCCGCCTGGAGGAGACCCTGCGCATGGAACGGGTGCTCCCCCAGGATTTGAAGGCACGGATCCCCGAACTCACCGTGAAGCAGATGGTCGGCCTACGCTTCGCCGCCGATTTGGAACTGGCGGAACGAGTCCGCGAGGCCCTGGACCAGAACCTCAGCGGCGAAGCGATCAAGAAGCACATCCAGATCTGGCGGCCGGATACGTTCAGGGTCTGAGCTTGGCGTCAGGAAATCTCGAATTTAACCGCAGATGTCACAGATTGCGCGGATGGAAACTGCCGCTTCCGTATCTGTGTCATCTGCGACATCTGCGGTTTCAATTCAATCCCGCACGAAATGGCAGGTGTAGCCCCCTGGGTTCTTGATCAGATAGTCCTGGTGATACTCCTCGGCTGTCCACCAGGGCCCCGCCGCAGTGATCTCGGTGACGATGGGGCGTTTCCACTTGCCGCTGGCGTCCACCTCCGCCTTCACGCGCTCCGCGGTCTGCCGCTGCGCCTCTGAGTGGAAGAAAATCGCGCTGCGGTAGGACGTCCCCAAATCCCCGCCTTGACGATTCAGGGTGGTGGGATCGTGAATGCGGAAGAAGAAGCGCAGCAGCGCTTCGTAGGTGGTCTTGGACGGATCAAAGCGGATCTGCACGGCCT
Source organism: Holophagaceae bacterium (assembly GCA_025355915.1). Lineage (GTDB taxonomy): Bacteria > Acidobacteriota > Holophagae > Holophagales > Holophagaceae > Geothrix. Next base: position 1,120 of record JANXYT010000304.1, on the reverse strand, counting down.
CGGCGTGGCCTTCGTGGTTCTTGTAGGTGGCATTGGCTACGGTCCCGCCGGTATAGCCCACCTCGATGGCGGTCACCCCTGGCTGTTTGCGGATCAGATCCTCCATGCCCCAAAAGCAGCCTCCGGCCAAGGTGGCCATCGCTTCCTTCGGCGCTGGCTTCGAGGCCGAGGCGGCCTTGCCGAACAGCGGCAGGAAGGTACCCAGCCCCTCCTTTTCCAGATCCGCCACGGGGACGAAGCGCAGGGAGGCACTGTTGATGCAGTAGCGGAGGCCGCCCTGGTCCTTCGGCCCATCATCGAACACATGCCCCAGGTGCGAATCCGCAGCCTTGGATCGCACCTCGGTGCGGATCATGCCGAGATTGGCATCCCGCTTCTCGACGACATCCTCTCCCGCCAGGGGCTTGGTGAAGCTGGGCCAGCCACAACCTGAATCAAATTTGTCTTTGGAGGAAAACAGAGGCTTCCCGCTGACGATGTCCACATAGACACCGTCCCGGTGCTCGTTCCAATACTCGTTGCGGAAGGGCGGCTCGGTGCCAGCCTCCTGGGTCACGTGGAATTGCATGGGCGTCAGCTTTTGCTTCAGCTCGGCAGGGATGGGCTTCTTGGAGTCAGTCACCTGATCCTCTCGGGTGGGCGCGGCAGCCGCATGAGCGGGCCGGTGGGTGGTGGAGACGGCAAACCCGAAGCCCGCCAGGGCAAGGGTGAAGGCGATGCCGGCCAGGAGCGTGCGTGGACGCATGGAGCCTCCGGGAATAACAATTTGGATGCCTGGAAGATGATGGATGGTACAGGGGTAATTTGGACAGGGATGGATGGGCGACTTGGTCCAGCGGGATCCTACCCGCCCTGCCTTCGCCAGTCGCCGGTTCCGCTTCGGCGTGCCAAAAGGCTCCACCTCCAGGAGCAGGGCGAGTGGGAGCCTCCTCCTCAAGAGGATGCGTCAGAGGGCGAGGTCCACTACGGGCGGTCCCACTCGCAGGTTCGAATTCCAATATCATTCCAAAGAAATGGCCCCCAAAATGGGGGCCATTTCTTTGGAGCCAACTACAGGATTCGAACCTGCGACCTGCTGATTACGAATCAGCTGCTCTACCAACTGAGCTAAGTTGGCGCT
>JANXYT010000269.1 GCA_025355915.1 Holophagaceae bacterium | reverse complement strand
GGGTCTCCGGCGAGGTAACCCCGGGCAGGGGAAACAGGTTGAACGTGGTGGCGCTGGGCTGACTGCCGAAGCCCCGCCCGGCGCTGGCGGTCGGGGTCATGCCCATCTCCGCGGCGGTCTTGAGGGTGCTGAAGACCTACCTCCACACCCTCAAGACCGCCGCGGAGATGGGCATGACCCCGACCGCCAGCGCCGGGCGGGGCTTCGGCAGTCAGCCCAGCGCCACCACGTTCAACCTGTTTCCCCTGCCCGGGGTTACCTCGCCGGAGACCCTCTACCGCATGGCCGGGAACGGCGTGCTCATCACCGAGATCATGGGCCTGCACACGGTGGACCCCGTCAGCGGTGACCTCAGTGTGGGCGCCAGCGGCATCCGCATCCGTGATGGCGTGCTGGCCGAACCCGTGGACAAGCTCCCCTTCGCGGGCAACCTGCGAGATTTCCTGACGCGCATCACGGCCCTCGGTAACGACCTCCGCTGGTACGGCAGCAGCGCGGGCCTGAGCATCCTCCTGGAGGACATCGCCCTGGGCGGCGCATGATCCCATCCGGGTCCACCTTCACGTAGCATAGATGCAGCGAGGTCCCCATGTCCCTGAGCGCCGCGAAGCAATACCTGTCCTTCCCCCATCTTGAGCCTGACCTCCGGGCCGAACTGGAGCCCCTGGTGAAGGCCGCCGAGAACGGTGACGCCCAAGCCATCGCAGAACTGGAGGACCGGTTCTTCGAGCCCCTTGCCTTCGGCACCGGCGGCCTTCGCGGTTTCATGGCCGCCGGATTGCGGCGCATGAATCGACCAAACGTGCGCCGGACGACCATGGCCCTGGTGGCTGTGGCTCAGCGCCATGCACCGGAGAAAAAGATCGCCGTCGTCGGCTATGACACACGCATCAACTCCGATGTCTTCGCTGCGGAGACTGCCGCCGTGTTGGCCGCCGCCGGCTACCAGGTGTTCCTCGGCACGCGACCCCTGCCCACGCCCTTTCTCTGCTTTGCCATGAAGGCTCTGGGATCGGCCTGCGGGGTGATCATCACCGCCAGCCATAATCCGAAGGAATACAACGGCTACAAGGCCTACAACGACCTTGGCGGTCAGGTGGTTGAGCCCTGGGATGGCGAGATCGAGGCCCACATGGCCACGCTGCCCATGGTGCCTGAACCTCCCGTCGCAAAACCGGGTCGTATCAGCCCTATTCCCGGGGATGTGGAAACCGCCTACCTAACCCTTGGCCTGGAGCTGCTCCAGCACCCCAAGCTGTTCACACCCGCCCGGATCCTCTACACACCCTTCCACGGCACGGGCGTCGCCCTGGTTCCGGCCCTGTTCGAACGCGCCGGGATTCCGCTCACCATCAGCCCCAGCCAAGGCATTCAGGACGGCACCTTCCCCACAGCTCCCCGGCCCAACCCCGAGGAACTGGCAGCCTACGCGGCGCCCATGAAGGAAGCCGCAGCAATGGAAGCGGAAGTCATCCTCGCCAACGATCCCGATGCGGACCGCATCGGCGTACTGGCCAGGCGGAACGGCGCCTGGGAGCTCATGTCCGGCAATGATCTCGCGGCCCTCACCCTCGACTACCTCTGCAGCCAGAAGGGCCGCTCCGGCGCCGTGGTAAGCACGGTGGTGACCTCCGACTTCATGGCTGAAGTGGCCCGTCATTACGGCCTCCCCGTGGTGTGGACCCTCACCGGCTTCAAAAACATCGCCGTGTGCATGGACCGCCTCGAAGCGCTGGGGGAGCCTTACGCCTTCAGTGCCGAGGAAAGCTACGGCATGCTGCTGCTGCCCAGCCTGCGCGACAAGGACGGGGTTACGGCGGCCCTGGTGGTCGCGGAGATGGCCGGGCACTACAAGGCGAAGGGCCAGACCCTCTACGAGGCCGCGGATGCTCTGATGGCCAGGGTCGGCACCTTCCAGAACCGCCTGGTGAACCTCGAGGACCCCCGGCCCGGCGGCGCCAAACGTTTTGCGGAGGCGATGGGTCGCATCCGAACGGCGGGCCTCGCCACCCTCGGCGGAGAAAAGGTCATCAGCTGGGAGGATTTCCAGTCTGGCCTCTGGCATGGCGAAGGCCGCACCGAGCCCATCCTCGACCGGCCGGACAACCGTGCGGTGGCCCTGTCCATCCCCCGCAGCAACGCGCTGAAGTTCCGCCTGGAGAGTGGCGCCTTCGCCGCCTTCCGTCCCAGCGGCACCGAACCCAAGTTGAAGGTCTACCTCCAGAGCCGAACGGATGCGGCCTTGCTGGATCGCCTGGAGACCGAGGCCCGTTCCCTTCTTGGCCTTTAGCTATTTCCACAAAAAGGCGGCGCCGTTTCCGGCACCGCTTTTTTGTGGCGTGAAGGAACTACTTCTTGACGGCTGGCTTGAAGGTCGTGAGCTTGCCATCGGCCCAGCCGTGACAGTTTTTGCACTCCGCTTCCTTGTATTTCGGGAACATCTTTTTGGTGGCGGCGTTGAACTTCTTGTCCTTCGGGGCACCCTCGTGACAGACAGTGCATTTGGCGCCCTTGACCGTGGTCATCTTGGCGTTGGCGACAGGCGCCACAGCCAGGATGAGGACGGCGGCAAGCAATGTGAAACAGCGCATGGGAACTCCTCTAAGGGGGACTCGAGTCCGATTCGAGCCGTGGTGGGGAACATGCTGCAAGTCTCGCCCAGTGATGCTTGAATGTCAGTGACTACAATCACAGGTATATTTAATTAAATATGTTGTATATCATCATTTGTAACGATTATTTGGCACTTTCTCAAGCATAATCAGGGGCAAGCGTCTGATCCCTTGAGAACAAAAAGGCGCCGGCAAAGCCGGCGCCTTTTTGTTCTGCATGCGCGCCTCAGTGGGCCAGGCGAGATGTCATGGCATAGATGATCAGGAAGAGAAGCATCAGGCCCACGCCAAAGAAGATGTAGCCGGCGCTCTTGGCGATGCCCTTCCAGGCCTCCCATTCGTCCTTGACCCTGAAATCGTCCAACCGGCCTTCGGCCAACAAGCGGTCATACCAGCGCTTGCGTTCGTGGATCATCTCACTCTTGGAGATCCGGCCAGAGAAGATGACCGTATCCATCGGGAACTTCTCAAGGCGGAAATGGGTGTTGAAGAAGTGGACAGTGAAGATGAAACCCGCAGCGAGCAGGGCCTCGTCCGAGTGGATGATGAGCGATACGTTGATCATCCACCCGGGCATGAAGCGGCTGAAGAATTCCGGGAACCACATGATCAGGCCGGAAACGCCGATGGCAAAGACGCCCCAGAAAACGGCCAAGTAATCGAATTTCTCGAAGTAGGTCCAGCGGTCGAACTCGGGGCGAGGGCCCTTGCCGAAGAACCACTTGTTGTGATCCACGAAGTCCTTCAGATCCTGCTTGGTGGGGATCATGGAATCGGGGTGGGCCATGGCTTTAAAAATTCGGCTGGGACGGAAGGCGCCGGTCTCGGGATCCTTCAGATAGCCGCGGCTCCGCCAGAAGTGGGCGACGGTGCTGCTCACGTGCAGCGTGAAGTAGACAAAGGTGATGACCGCGCCGAAGTGGTGGAGCGTGCGGGCGACCTCGGGTCCGCCGAAGAAGCGGAAGATCGCCTTGGCCCAGTCGGCGTAATAGAATTTGAGGGGCATGCCGGTGATCGTCAGCAGCAGGAAGCTCGTGACCACGAGGATGTGGAGGAACCGCTCGAAAGGCTGGAAGCGTGTGAACTGTTCATCGTCTTTCTGAATGTTCGCCTTGGCTTCGCGGAATTGCTTGGAATCGTGGCGGTAGAGCCAGAGGGATCGGAACAGCCACAAAAGGGTGTGCGCGCCGAACAGCGAGAACGTGACGACCAACAGGCTGGTCATCACGATGAACACGTAGTACAGCGTCGGGAAGTTCTTGCGATCCATGGGATTCGCATGGGGGGCGTATTTGGTGAAGCTGGTGGTGGCCTTGGGGTGGCACTGCTTGCAGGTGTTGACGATATTGCCGGGGGAGAGCCGGGAGTTCGGGTCGGCGGTCCGCAGCACGTCGTGATGCCCATGGCAGTCGTAGCAGGCGGCCACAGCACTCGCCGTGTTCGCCTTGCCGAGAGCCATGGCCTTGCCGTGGTACGTGTCACGGTAGTGCTCGAGCCGGTCGGCGTGGCACTTGCCACAGACCATGTCGCTGTTGGCTTTGAAGTGGCCATTCACGGGCGTTTCGATCTGGTGCGCGGTGTGGCACTGGATGCACACGGGGCCGCGGGGATCGCCCTTGGCCAGCAGCTGGCCGTGGATGCTCTTGTTGTAGATCTCCTCGACGGTGACATGGCACTTGCCGCAGGTCTTGGCCACGTTGGCGTGGTTGATGGGGGAACTGCGATCCACGCTGCGCTTGATGTCATGCACGCCGTGGCAGTCGTTGCAGCTGGGGGCGACGATCAGCCCCTTCTCCAGCAGCGCCATTCCGTGGATGCTCTCCTGGTACTGGGTGCCCACCTTCGGGAACTTCATCTTGTATTCGTCGTTGATGCCCTTGTTGGCGTGGCATTTCGAGCAGGTCTTGGGCAGGTTCATCTTGTAGACCGGCGAATCCGTCTGCTTCACGGGGACGATGTAGTGGTTCCCATGGCAGTCGGTGCAATTGGCGGCGGCGGAGGCGCCCATGGCCTTGCTCATGCCGTGGATGCTGCCCTGGTAGACCTTGTCTTCCTCTGAGTGACAGCTCCCGCAGTTCACCTTCGGCGGTGGGTTGCCGTCGCCTGGATGGTCCTTGTGGATGGTCGCGTGGCAGCTTTTGCACGAGAGTGAGGCATGCACCGCCTTGCCGAAGCGGGCCGAATCCACGAAGAGTGAAATGGTGGTGCCGTTCGGACCATCCTTGGTCGCGTCCTTGTCGCCGTGGCACTCGAGGCAGCTCTCCTTCGCCGCCGTCTTAGCGGGCGCGGCATCCAGGGGCGCGGTGGTCAGGAGGAAACCCGCGAACAAGGCCAGCAGAAAAGATCTGCTTCGGCGCCTGTCGCCGGAGCGGTCCGGGAAAGATGAAGAAGGCTGAGTCATTGGACGTTCCTGATAAATGAAAGAAGGCAAGAAGGTGGAGAGTCGAACGGAATATCAGTGGGTATCAGGGTCCATTCCTGATTTTTCGATGGTCTTCCGGTAGTACTCGGGCCGGGTTTCGCGCATGTGGTCGGCCGAGGCCTTGCCGGTGAGCCAAGCCAAATCCATGGGATAGACATCGGGGTCGAAGATCACCAGATACCAGTGCCAGACCAGGATGGAGAGCGTGGCCAGGATGGCCTCGTACCAATGGGCCGCCGTGGCCGCGTCCAACACCCAGGTGGGGAAGTGGCGGAGGCTCCAGTTCTGGGCCCAAAGGAGGAGGCCGGACACGGCCATCACCACGGTGCCCCACATGAAGGCCCAGTACTCCATTTTCTCGGCATAGCTGAACATCCCGAAGGTCGGCCGCTTGTCGGCCAGGCCAAGGTTGTAGCGGATGGTGTTGACGATGTCCTTGGCGTCCTGCCAGCCCGGCAGCAACTCGAGCAGGATCACGCGGTCGTGCTTCACCAGGGCGAGGTGGATCAGGTGGAAGGCGGTGGCGACCATAATCATCACGGCGGCGATGCGATGCACCCAGCTGCGGATCACGCCAT
>JANXYT010000215.1 GCA_025355915.1 Holophagaceae bacterium | reverse complement strand
GGCAAGGATGTCTACATCCACTTCGCGCTTCCAGAGTTCCTCTACGCGGCCCAGAACGATCCGCGCACCAAGGCCGTGGTGATCTATGTGGAGCCGGGCGGGTACTACGAAAAGATGGCTTTGGATTGGATCAAGGACCGCACCTTCGGCTTCACCAAGCCGATCATCGCGTGCGTCACCGGACGGTGGAAAAAGAACATCACCCGCGCCTGCGGTCATGCGGGGGCCCTCTCCGGTAGCGGCGATGACGCGGAGAGCAAGGAACGCTGGTTTGACGAGTACTTCGGTGTCGACGTCTTCGACCCGAAGACCAGCAAGGTCACCAAGCGGGGCGTGCGGGTCTCCAGCATCCAGTACATTCCAGATGCGGTCCGGGCCGTCTACGAGAAGATCGGCGAGAAGCCTGACTTCCCCACGACCGGGGACCTGTCGCTGAAGCTCTGGCTCGGCGACACCATGGTGAAGCTACCGTCCTCGCTGGATCTCCCCATCATCCAGGCGCCCTCACCCTATGACCGCCAGATCGTGGAGGTGAACAAGCAGGTGGGGGCCCACTACCTCCGCCAGAACATGGCTTGCAAGTCGGGCGCATCCCGGATGAACCCCGAGACGCAGGTTGCGGAGCTGCATGGGAAGACGGTGCTGGACCTTTCCCGCAGGACCCTTGAGGAAAACCTCTATTTCTCGCTCGCCAAGGTGATGCCCGAGACATCAGACATCCCCACGTTGAACCTCATCTTGAATCTTTTCATGAAGATTGATGAGCGGCGCATGGCGCTCATCGATGTGGGCCGGGCGAACGGATGTACACCCAACGCCTACCTGGCCTCCCAGATCGCCCTCGTGGGCAACAAGGATCTGCTGGCGAAATCGAGGGAGCACTCGCGGTTCATCATCGACCTCATCCGCGAATTCGGGCTGGACGAGCACACGAAGTCCTTCACTCCCGAGTTGGACGCCTTCGTGCAAGAGCACCTGCTGCGTGCCGAACCATCGCGGAAGACCGATATCTCGGACCTGCTGCTCAAGGAGGTCAAGAAGTCGAAGAAGTCCTGCGTGGCCCTGAAGGTCTGCCAGCACATCATCGACCTGGCCGAGACGCGGGGACTCGAAATCCGGGATGCCTACGAGTTCCTGCTGGCCACCATCGCGGTCTGCCTGTTGTGGAATCCCATGCTGGAGAAGCGCATCAGCCGCCAGCTCGTCGAGGATTCGGTCACCTACTTCTACCTCATGTCCCGCATCGTGGCCTATTCGGTGGTGGACCGGGAACACAACCCCCACTGGAAGAAGCTCGTGGATCAGAAATTGTCGAACCTGAACCACAGCTTCACGGAGAACGCGTTCAAGGTGCTCTTCGGTCGGGTCCCCGATCCCACCGAGCTGCTCGAGTTCCAGACGCTGCTGGGGCTCACCCTTACCAACGGCGCAGGGACCCTTTCCGTGAAAGGCGCGAAGGAAAGCGTCAGCGCCCGGAACGATATCTCCATGGCCTTTGTGGGATTCCTAGCCAACACCGGCCGGGCCCACGGTGGAAACGGGTACGAGGCCATCGAGTTCCTGGTGGAGCAGTTCAAGAGCATCGCCCTGCCCGATCCCGGTGATCCAGGCCATGGGGTCGATCTCAAGCAGATGGCCAACCAGGCGGCGCGAGCCTATGGCATCTACAAGAAACAGGCCCAGGAAGAGGAAGATGGCACCGTGAAGCCCATCCCCTGCATCAATCACCCCGTCTTCCGCGGCAACAAGATCAACGTGGATCCCCGCGAGCAGTTCGTATCAGGAATGCTGGCGGAGAAGGGCGTGTACAACGCCTTCTGGGAGTATTACCGCCACCTCGTGAAGGAACTCTACGCCGAAGGGGTGACGAAGAACGTCTTCTGCGTGAACGTCGATGCCGTTCTCGCCGTGATCACGCTCAAGCTGGTCTGGAAGGATCTCCAGGCCGGGCGGATCACGCTCCGCCAGGTCCAGGAACTGGCCTTCACGCTCTTCCTCTTTGGCCGAACCCCCGGCATCACGGCTGAAATTGCGGATCACCGCGACCGGGGCCAGGACATGGACTGCCGCACGCCGGAGCGGGAGCTCTCATACGTGTTGTAGAGCCTTCTCACGCATAAGAAGGGCGGGCCACCTGGCCCGCCCTTCTTATGCGTGAATCAATAGCCGGTTACCGCCCACCCTTGGCGGCCCACTCTTCGAGCATGGCCGTGGTGACGGACTTGGGGCGCTCCAGGGCGTAGCCCAGGGCCCGGTCCCAGGTGATGTTGGCCAGCACGCCGATGGCGCGGCCCACGCCGAAAAGCACGGTGTAGAAATCGTAGTCGGTCAGGCCGTAGTACCACTGGATGACGCCGCTCTGGGCATCCACGTTGGGCCAGGGGTTCTTGGTCTTGCCCTGCTCGGTGAGGACCCCGGGGGCCACCCGGTAGATCATGTTGACCAGCTTGAAGAGCGGATCGTTGGGCAGGTGCTTGAGGCAGAACTCCATCTGGGCGGTGTAGCGGGGATCAGTCTTGCGGAGGACGGCGTGGCCGTAGCCGGGGATGACGTGGCCGGAGTTCAGGGTGTCCCAGAGGGCCTGCTTGACATTTTCCTCGGTGGGTTCCGCGCCGTTGAGCTTCTTCTGGAAATCCTTGATCCAGTCCAGCACTTCCTGGTTGGCGAGGCCGTGGAGGGGGCCTGCCAGGCCATTGAGGCCGGCGCTAAAGGAATAGTAGGCATCGGAGAGGGCCGAGGCCACCAGGTGGGTGGTGTGGGCGCTGACATTGCCGCTCTCATGATCGCTGTGGAGGATGAAGTACATCCGGGACACATCGTCATAGGGCTTGGGAATGCCCATCATGTGGGCGAAGTTGGCGCCGAAGTCGAGGTCGTAGTTTCCGGGGATGATGTCGCCCTTCTTGTACTTGTAGCGGTAGATGAAGGCGGCGATCTCCGGCAGCTTGGCCAGGAGGTCGCAGGCGTCCTCGTACATCGAGTCCCAGTAGTCGTTCTTCTTCAGGCTGTGGTAAAGCTTGTTGAACTTGCTCTCTTTCTGCATCGCCAGCACAGCGGTGGAGAGCATCACCATCGGATGGCTATCCTTGGGCAGGGCGCGGAGCACATCGAAGACGTAGGCCGGCACTTGGGCCCGGGCCTTGAAATCCTGGTGAATTTCCTCGGCTTCCGCCGCGGTGGGGATCTCGCCGGTCAGCAGGAAGTACCAGAAGGATTCCACGGTGGGATACTCGGCGCCCGGGAGCTTGGGCAGGGCCGCGAAGGTCTCGGGGATGTTCTTGCCGCGGAAGCGGATGCCCTCTTCGGAGTCCAGGTAGGAGAGATCAGTCACCAGGCACTTGATGTCCCGGGCGCCGCCGATGCACTGGTCGATGGTCACCTCGTCGATGACGACCTTGCCGAACTCCTTCAGGAGTCGGGTGGTTCGGGGGCGGTGCGCTTCGATCAATTCCTGGAGGCGGGCTTTGAGGCGGGTCATGGATCAACTCCTTAAATAAAGAGGAAGGGGATGGGGTGGAAGGAATGGGGACATGATTAGGGGGTGCAGTCATTGCTGACGCTTAAATCCTTTATGAATATTCAAGAATCAGGCTGGCTGGACCGGTGATCGTCACGGCAGAGTAATACCTTTACGCAAAGGATGAATCGTGACCTTGGTCAATCTATCTCTCAGGGTCTTCAAAGTCATCGCGGGGCTCGCCGGGGGCCTTGCCCTTGGCTTGGCATCCGTGGACCTCTCGGCCCAGGATACGCCTCGTCCCAACCGGGTCGCCTGGTTCGAGGGGTTCCCGGAACCCTTGCCAGAAGGAGCCAGCGAACTGGCGATGGAAGCCACGAGCCAGATGCTCCGCCCGGACAAGGAGCGCAGCGCCGACGGCCGCTCCTTCGCCCGGCTGGATGGAGAGGAATGGCAACTGACGGGGGACTGGGCCATGAAGGCCGGGTCCTCACGGGTCAATGTCCGAGTCCGGCTGGCGTCCCGTTCCGGCGGCATTGCCGACCAGGCCATGTGGAACTGGCACCAGCTGTTCAGCATGCCCCAGGGTGGCCGGGAGGACGCGCCCAAGAACCGGCTGGTTTACCACCTGGAGCGCGACGGTCGCGTGATTGGAGACCTGTCGCGTCCCGGGCTGGCCCTCATGGATCTGGATGTGGCCTGGCTCCGGCCCTTCGGCACGGCTGATGCTGGCGGGCGCGTAGGCGCATCGCTGCAGCTCCCCACGGGCAAGCAGTCCGATTTCTCGGGCACCGGCGGCACGGACGGCCTGGTGGGAGCCGCCCTGTGGCGGCGCTACGGCCGCTGGCGGATCTTCGGACAGGCCGAGCGGGTGTGGCTGGGGCTTCCGGAACACAGCCCCCTGCGGACGGTCATGGATCGGACCTCCTTCAGCCGCACCTGGGCCAGCCTGGGGTGGCAAGGCGAGGGGCTGGGGCTGATCTCCGGCATCGGACTCGAGGTGAGCCTGGGCTATGCCGGGAGCCCCTACCGCACCGGCCTGTCCCGCCTCGACCGGGCGGGCTGGCAGCAGCACTGGACCTTCCGCCACACGCGGCTCCCCCATTGGCGGTTCGGCTTCAGCGAGGAGGCCGGCACCTTCACGGCCCCGGATGTCACGGGCTTCGTGGCCTATCGCTTTGGTGAACGTTGAGCCTACTCGTTGGAAAACCGTTCAACCGTAGATGTCGCAGATGGCGCAGAAAAAACACTGCCTCCACAGATTTCACAGATCCACATAGCGCGGCACCGGGCCGCAACTAAAAAGGCCTTCACCACCAGGGCACCAAGACCACCAAGAAAAGCCAGATCGGGAATTCCGCGAAAAAATGCGAATGCCCCTTCGGGCCGCAAGGCAAGCCATCCGGACCTTCGGTCTCAGGTCCAGCATCGCTGGATCTGCTTTCCCGGGCTCCGCCCATCTGCGTCATCTGCGGGTTCATTTTTTGGTCCCAAGGAGCTGTGGGCCGAACCTCAACGACAATCACCCCCCATTTGCGCCATTCGCAGTTCCAGGCTTTCCTGCCTTGTGCTGCCGCGCATGGGCAAGGGGCCTGTAAACTAAAAAGTTCGTGCCGGAGTCCCCATGCAGCCCAATCAGTACCGCGAAGTGCGCCTCGAGAAGCTCGAGAAGCTGAAGGCCCTGGGCCTGGATGCCTGGCCCCGCAAGGCGAAGCGCACCCACGGCATCGCCCAGTTGGCAGCGGCCTATGCGGATGCCGAGGCCTGGCCCAACGAAAAGCTCGAGGGCCTGGGCCTTACGGTGTCGGTCATGGGCCGGGTGCTCACCATCCGCGAAATGGGCAAGAGCGTCTTCGCCCATCTCACGGAAAACGGGGAAAAGATCCAGGCCTTCTTCCGCATGAACGATATGGCTGAACCCGGCTGGGACATCCTCAAACTCGTCGACATGGGCGATTTCGTCAGCGTCACGGGCCCGCTCATGCGCACCAAGACCGGCGAGCTGAGCGTGCGGGTGAAGGAGGTCCAGTTCCTCAGCAAGGCCCTGCTGCCCCTGCCCGAGAAGTGGCACGGCCTGCAGGACAAGGAGCAGCGCTACCGCCAGCGGTACCTGGACCTCATCTCCAACGGCGACGTGCTGAAGACCTTCCAGACCCGCTCGCGCATCGTGAGCGCCGTGCGCCGCTTCATGGAGGACCAGGGCTACCTCGAGGTCGAGACGCCCATGATGCAGCCCATCCCCGGCGGCGCCACGGCCCGGCCCTTCGTGACCCACCACAACGCCCTGGACATGACCCTCTACCTGCGCATCGCGCCGGAGCTGTACCTCAAGCGCCTTATCGTGGGTGGCTTCGAGAAGGTCTTCGAGATCAACCGCAGTTTCCGCAACGAAGGCATCAGCGTCCGGCACAATCCCGAATTCACCATGATGGAGATGTACGAGGCGGGCAGCGATCTGCGCGACATGATGACCCTCACGGAAAACCTCTTCACCGCCGTAACCCGCGACGTGATGGGCTCC
>JANXYT010000203.1 GCA_025355915.1 Holophagaceae bacterium | reverse complement strand
GGGGCATCATGGCCTCCCCGGAGACCATCCTGGTGACGTGGGGGAGCCAGATGGCCCTGTTCCTGGTGGCTCAGGCCCTGCTTTCCCCCGGGGATGCCGTGGCTGTGGAGGCGCTGGGTCAACCCGCTGCCTGGGAGGCCTTCGCCCGGGCCGGTGCACGCTGCCTACCGGTACCCCTGGATGAAGATGGTCTGCGGGTCGCGGCCCTGGATCAGTTGGCCCAGTCCGAGCGCCTGCGGGCCGTGTTCGTGACCCCGTTGCGCCAATACCCGACCTTGGTCCAGCTCTCCCCGGATCGGCGGGCGCGGCTGATGGCGCTGGCCGAAACCCATCGGTTCGCGGTGATTGAGAACGACCAGGACAGCGAATTCCTGTTCGAGGGCCAGCGCCGGCCTCCCCTCGCCGCGGAGGATCGTGCCGGGGTCGTCATCCACGTGGGCACGCTCAGCAAGATCTTCAGTCCCAACCTTCGTCTGGGCTATGTGCATGGGCCTGCGCTGCTGATTTCCCGCCTCCGGGCCTTGCGCCAGGCCCTGGACCGGCAGGGGGACATGGTCCTGGAGCGGGCCTTCGCCGAGCTCCTCGATGACGGCGCCATCCACCGCCACCTCAACCGCATGCAGCGGACCTACCGGACTCGGCGCGATGTGCTGTGCCGCGCCCTGGAGCGATCGCTGGGAGAGCACCTGTCGTTCAAGGTTCCCGAGGGCGGCCTCGCGCTTTGGGCAAAGGTGAAAGAGGGTGTGGATGTGGACCGCTGGGCTGCCCGGGCCCTGGAACATGGGGTCGCCTTCCAGCCGGGCCGGCGCTTCGCCTTCGACGGCGGGCCCGTGCAGGCCCTGCGCCTGGGTTTCTCGAACTACCCGGAATCCGATCTGGAGGAAGTGGCCCTCCGCATGCGCGCCGCCCTGGGGGAGGACCGATGAGCCTGCTGCTGACCGTCCTGGATGGCCGCATCACCCTCAAGGGCGTTCTCGGAATCGGGGGCATGGGCGAAGTCCACCGGGCCTGGGACGCGGGGCTGGAGCGCCCCGTGGCGGTGAAGTTCGTGCGGAGCGGCGATCCGAAGGAGGCCGACCGCCTGCTACTGGAGGCTCGCCTGCAGGCCCGGGTGGAGCATCCCAACGTGGTGCGCGTGCACGATACGGGCACCCTGGAGGGTCGCCCCTGCATCCTGCTCCAGCTGGTAGAGGGACAAACCTTCGCCGACCTCGACACCGCCACGGATTGGCGAGTGAAAGTCAACCTTGCCGCCCAGGCGGCCCGGGGCCTGGGCGCCGCCCATCGTCAGGGCCTGGTCCACCGCGATGTGAAACCCGCCAACATCCTCGTGGAGGCCTCCAAAGAGGGGCTTCAGGCCCTGCTGTCCGACTTCGGCCTGGCGCGGGATGAGGAAGGCGGTCTGACCCGTTCGGGCCTGATGATGGGCACCGTGGATTTCATGGCCCCGGAGCAGGTGACCGGCGCCGCACCGGTGGACTTCCGCGCCGATATCTACGGCCTCGGAGCCACCCTCTATGCCGTGTTGGCGGGCCGTCCACCCTTCCGCCACACGCCCGGTCCCACGGCCGCTGCCCAAAGCACGCGCGATCTCCATGGCGCCACGCCCGAGGGCGACCTCCATCCTGGAGACCTGCTGCGCCGGGTGCTGGAGGAGGACCCCAGGTCCATCAACACTGAGGTTCCCGGCCTTCCCAAGGACCTTGCTGTCGTCGTGGCCAAAGCCATGGAGAAGGAACCGGCCCAGCGCTATGCCACGGCCGAGGCCCTCGCGGATGATCTGGAGCGGGTGCTGCGCGGGGAGGCGATCCTGGCCCGGCCCATGGGCCTCCCGGAACGGGTGGGACGCTGGACCCGCCGTTACCCGATCCCCGCGAGGGCCCTGGGCGGGATCGCCGCCCTTGCACTGGCCGCCCTGGCCTTCGCAGGCTGGACCTCCTTGCGTTCCCGCACCCAATCCCTGGAGGCGGCGCGCATGGGCTCCCTCGCGGCGGGCATGGAGAACGCGCTGCGCATGGCCTACCTATCTCCCGCGTTCGATCAGAAGCCCCTCCTGGCAGACATCCGTGACCAGGTGGATCAGTTGCGGGCCCGCCCCATGGGGCAAGTCTCCCCGGCGGGCCTCTTCGTGGTGGGCAAGGGACTCGAGGCCCTGGGTGACGACGATGGGGCCCACCCCTACCTCCAGGCCGCCTGGGCCAAGGGTTTCCGCACCTCAGAGGCCGCCGAGAGCCTGGGCTTCCTGAAGGGCCGCCTCTACTTCAAGGCCATGGATCGTGCCCGGGAATCCCTCGCCGCCAAGGCCCGGGAACGACGGGAATCCGAAGCGAAGGAAGCCTTCCTCCAACCCGCCACCTACCTTCTCAACCAGGCGCCCGGCACCGGGTGGAGACGCGGATATCGGGAGGCCTTCCTGTTGTACCTCCAGGGCCGGTTCGAGGAAAGCCGGGCCAAGGCAACCCTCGTGCTCCAGGAGGACCCTTCTCGTTATGAGGCTCACCGATTGCAGGCCATCGCGGATGAGCGTGAGATCGGCAACGCGTTCCAGACTGGAAAGACCCAAGACCTACTGCCGAAAATCGATGCGATGAGTGCCAGGGTCGAGGCAGCGCTGCGCTGGGGCCGCAGCGATCCCATGCTGCTCAAACTGAAGATCCGGAGCATCCACTTCCAGGCTGTCCTGAAACGCCTCAACGGCCAGGATGCCTCAGACCTCATCGCCCTGGAGGAACCTCTACTTCAGCAGCTTAGGGCTCTGGAAGGAGAAAGCTATGGTTCCCTGGTCTCCCTGGGCAACCTGAATTGGGAACAGGCGAACCGGGCTAGCGCTGGCAACCGGGAGGCCGTGTCCGGCTTCTTCCGTAACGCCGCCATGGCCTATCGTCGTGCCGCCGATTTGGCCCCTGGGGATGTGAATGTCCGTAACACCATGGCTGCTCTCTGTGCGGATTGGATCACGCATCTCAGAATGCAGGGGCAGTCCCGGGAGGAGCCCCTGCGCCTGGGATTGAAGGCAGCGGAAGAAGGCGAACGGCTTGGGCCGAACATGGCTCGCTCCCGCTTCGTGGCCATGCAGCTGAACCGGAGTGAAGGTGAGGCCCTTGACGACGAGGGCGGAGATTCCGAAGCCGCATATCGGGCCGGCATCCAGAAAGCCGAATCGCTCAAGGTTTCGGAGGGACCCGATGCCTTGCAGTTGGATTCTCATCTGGCGTATCTCCACGGCCAGCTCAGCCGCGTGCTCTTCCGCAAGGGCGGGGATCCGAATTCTGAAATCAAGCAGGCGATCGAGGCGGCCCGGCGGATGCGGGACCACCTCGACCTGAAGTCCGTCAATGCCGTGCTCAACTGGAATGAAGTTGTGACCAACGTGGCCGATGCCATGGTGGAGTTTGGCGGAGATTCCAAGTCGCTCCTTGAGCTCGCCCGCAGCACCTCGGATGAAGCCATCACCTTGCGTCCCGATGCCCACGTCCTTGGGATTGCAAAGGTCCCGCTGCTTGCCGTGGAGGCCTCCCGCCGCGTTCAGGCCGGTGAGGATCCCACCCCGATTTTCCAGGAGATGGAGACCCGCTTGGCTCAGGGCAAGGCCGTCTACGGAAACACCATCGTGCACTGGCAGGCCCGGGCGCTCATTCCGGTGATCGAGGGCGAATACCTGGCGCGCCAGGGAAAAGACCCCGCCAAGGCCTTCCAGCGGGCCAAGCCGATGCTGGAAGAGATGGTGCGGAGGTTCCCCGGCTTTCCGTGGTCCGCATCCTATCTGGTGCATCTGCCGGTTCTGGAGGCGCGCTGGCGGCGCGAACAAGGCCTCCCTTTCGCTCATCTGGCTCACCCCTCCCTTGCTTCAGCCGAAAAGCTCGTCACGAAGTTCCCGCGCCAGGTCCAGACCTGGATGGATCTCTCGGCGCTCAGGGCCATGTCTGGGGACGCCAAGGGCGCCGCGGACGCCTGGGACAAAGCCTTGGCGTTAAATCCCCGGGCCCCAGACCTGCCTGACTACAAAGGGTTCCGGGAACTCGTCCAAGGCTCCATCCCCTCGGTTTGACCAGGCTTCCCGTTGAAGGCCTCCGCCTTTGCTGGAGGCCTACCGGGACATGCCGGATGCATCTGCAGGGGGACCATCTGCGGGGTAGATCGATCGCTCCGGTGTACATCAGATGTCCAGAATTGGCTCCACCCACGGCAGCCGGATCGCCTTGCCATTCTCTGTCGATTCCGAGGCGACTCCCCGGGTTGGGTGGCCCACATCGTTTCCTCAAAGCGTGCCTGTATGGGCCGGTCCCTGGGGCTGAGGCTGGGGACATGCGGCCTCTGCCGCCCCTCCTGGAGTCCCCATGCTCAAGCCCTTCGCCTTAGCCGCTTTCCTGCTCGCCTCGCCCGCAGTCGCTCGGGCTCAAACCCTGACCCCGACGCACCTCGGGGTGCCTGCCTCGGCGCTCCTGACCGTGGACATCACCACCCGGGCGGACCTTTCCACCGGGGCCCTGACCACTGATATGGGCACCTATCAGGATGGGAAATGGGTGTGGAATTTCGGGTCGAAGGGCTTCGAAGTGCCCAAGGGCCGCACCTTCATCGTCACCGATGCCCAGGCCTGGGTGCTGCACGAGCCGGGCACCGGCACCCCCGCCTCGCTAGAACTGATGCTGGACCACCCCTCGGGTGGCTATTCGGGCTCCATGGCCCTCTTCACCTTCCACGATGTGCCGGCCAATGCCATGGGTGTCCACCGGCAGACCTGGACCAGCGGTTTCGCCCTGACGGAGGGTCTGCGCCTGCGGATCTGGGCCCAGGCCTTCTACCCCACCAGCCTCATGTCCATGGCCCGCATCATCGTCCATGGCTACTACCTATGAAGGCATCGGCCTCCCGCCCTGGATGGCACCACACGGGCCCATCTGGCCTGTTTCGCCAGCGCCCTCCACCCTCGGAACCTGCGGGTTCTCCTGGCGGAGAGGGTCGAAGCCTTTGCCCGCGGGCGTCGTTCGAGCCGTCCCCCTGGACGTGAATCCTGCCCAGGGATGATGTCCCAGGGTGGCCCAGCCTCTTTCTGGAAAGTGCACCTGGGGCCGGGGGAGCCTGATCCAGAGACTGGGGACGAGGGGCTCCAGCGCCCCGTCCGGAGGTTTCCATGTTTTTGTTTTGCCCCGCCCAGGTGCTTCACCGATCAGCGTTCCTGGTGGCCCTCATGGGCCTCGCCCTCCTCGAAGGCTGCGCAGGTGGGGGGAGCAACCCGCCCCCGGCGCCCCCGGTGGTGGTGGCCCCGGCTATCTCCACCCAACCTTCCAGCCTGACGGTGACTGTTCCCCAGCCCGCCTCCTTCTCCGTGACGGCGAGTGGCACTGCCCCCCTGCAGTACCAGTGGCAGAAGAATGGGGCGAACGTGGGCACGAACGCGACCATTTATTCGCTGACTACCACAGCCGCGTCGGACGGGGGAAGCTACACCGTGACTGTCAGCAACGCGGCTGGCAGTGTCACCAGCCAGGCCGCGCTGCTCACCGTTGACCCAGCCCTCGCGGCGCCTACCTTTACGACCCACCCAGTCAGCGTCGCCGTGGTGGCGCCCGATACGGCCACCTTCACCGCGGTCGCCACCGGCAGCCCAAGCCCCTCGCTGCAGTGGCAGTTGAGCATCAATGCGGGCATTAGCTTTGCCGACATCGCCGGAGCCACGGGCGGCAGCTACACCACAGGCCCGGCCGCCACCGGTGACAGTGGCAGGCAGTACCGCGTGATCGCCACCAACGGTTCGGGAGCTACCACCAGCACGGTCGCCACGCTGACGGTCAACACCGCAGGAGTGGCCCCCGTGTTCACCACCCAGCCCGCCAATGTCACCATCACCGAGGGTCAAAACGCGCAGTTCCTGGTCGCCGGCAGTGGCACGCCCACGCCGACCTTGCAATGGCAACTGTCCACCGACAACGGCACCACCTGGAGCAACCTTACCGGCGCCACCAGCGCTGTCTTGAATGTGGTCAACGCAGCCCTGTTCAACCATGGACGGCAGTTCCGCGCCGTGGCTACCAATGGCTCGGGCAGCGTCCACAGCCAAGCGGCCGTGCTGACGGTTCTGGCTGCTGGGGTCGGGCGCTTTGCCTATGTGGCGAATTCCAATGACAACACCGTCTCGATCTACACGGTGGATGCCGTCACCGGTCAGCTGCGCCACAACGGCTATGTCGCTGCAGGGTTCAATGGCGTCGGCCCCGTGGCCGTGGATCCCTTGGGCAAATTCGCCTACGTGCCGAATGCCACCGTAGACAGCGTATCGGCCTTCACCATTCACCCCGCGACCGGCGCCCTGACCGCCGTGGCGGGCAGCCCATTTGCCACCGGGGCCGGTGGCCCCGTCACGGTGGACCCCTCCGGCAAGTTCGCATACGTGCTCAGTACCGGCGGCGTTTCGGTCTTCACCATCAACGCCATCAGCGGGGCGTTGACCGCCGTGGCGGGGAGTCCCTTTGCGGCCGGGGCCACGCCCGTCTCCGTCAGCCTCGACCCTACCGGCAAGTTCGTCTATGTGGCCAATGCCAACTCCAGCAACGTCTCGGCCTTCAGCATCAATGCCACCAGCGGAGT
>JANXYT010000179.1 GCA_025355915.1 Holophagaceae bacterium | reverse complement strand
ACAGCGAGGCCACCACGCCCACGGTGAGGGTCACGGCGAAACCCTTGACGGGGCCGGTGCCGAAGATGAACAGCAGCAGGGCCGCGAAGAGCTGGGTCACATGGCTGTCGACGATGGTCCAGAACACGCGGTTGAAGCCCGCGTCGATGGCGCCGGGCACACTCTTGCCCAGGCCCAGTTCCTCCTTGATGCGTTCGAAGATCAGGATGTTGGCATCCACGGCCATGCCCAGGGTCAGCACGAAGCCGGCGATGCCCGGCAGGGTCAGCGTGGCGCGGAAGGAGCCCAGCAGGCCCATCATCACGATCACGTTCACCGTCAGGGCCACGATCGCGTTGGCACCCGACCAGTGGTAGAAGAGCACCATGAAGCCGATGATCACGGCGAAGCCAATGATGGCGGCCCGCACACCCGCATGGATGGAATCGCGGCCGAGGCCGGGGCCCACCACGCGCTCTTCCAGGAATTTCATGGGCGCGCGCAGGGCGCCGCTGCGCAGCTGGCTGGCGAGGTCGTCGGCTTCCTGGGCGGAGAAACTGCCGCTGATCCGCACGGCGCCGCCGATGATTTTTTCCTTGGCGCTGAGTTCGGTGACGATCTTGCGATCCAGCACGATGGCGATCATGCGGTTTTCTTCGGAGGCGGTGCCCGTGAGGCGCGCGAAATCGTCATCCCCCTTCTTGTTGAGGGTGAAGTTCACCTCGTTGGCTTCGGTCTGGGAATTGGACGCGCGATTCGAATCGATGATGTCGGCGCCATCCACGGCCACGCGGCTCTCCAGCAGCACCCAGCGGCTGATCTTCTCCTCGCCGGGCTTGGTCTTCACCACCGGCTGGCCGGCGCGGCGGGCCTGCCGGTCGCTTTCAATCTCGGGCAGCAGCTCGAATTCATCGGGAATCTGCCCCTTGAAGAAGGCCAGGGCCTCCTCCTTCGAGGTGAAGTAGATCTGCGGCGCCTTGGCCAGCAGACGCTGTTCCAGGCGGCCGGGGGTGGAGAGCAGTAACTTGATGCGCTCGCGGTCGCCCTCCTCGATGCCGGGGATCTCAACCACGATGCGGTTGCCTTCGGCGCCGCTGGCGGTGATCTCGGGTTCGAGCACGTTCGCCGGATCGATGTCCCGGATGCGCTTCTCGATGACTTCGAGGGCCCGCTTGTTGGCGTCGTCCTTCAGCGTCTTCTGGTAATCGGCCTTCTGGACAAGCCGGAAGCCATCCCCTTCGGCGGCGACGGTGTAGCCCGGGAAGAAGTCCTTGGCGACCTTCTCCACCGTGGCCTTCTGCTCGGCGCCCGTGCCTTCTACCCGCAGGCCCTCGCCATTCACGCGCACGATGGCGCCAGGCAGGCCCTTTTCCTTGAGGCGGGCCGCCATGCGATCCTTGCTATCGCGCAGGTCGGCGGCAAGGGCCTCCTGGCCCTGGACCTCCAGCTCGAAGTGGACGCCGCCGCGAAGGTCGAGACCCAGCTTCACCTTGGACAGGGGCAGGAAGAAGTATCCGCAGCCGAACAGCACGGCAAGGACGATGGCTAGGCGCCAGAGGCTCCGCTTGGTCACGGGGCGCTCCTTACAAGAAGCGGGCCGGCGTCAGTGGGAACGGGCGCCGGCCCGGAATGTCAGGGGATTCAGTTCTGCTTGGTTTCCGGCTCAGAGGCCAGGGAGGCGACGGCTGCACGCCGGGCCTTGACCACGGAACCGCCGAGCTTCACCCAGATGTGCTTATCCTCGACGCGGTCGATGGTGGCGTAGAGGCCGGAGCTGAGCACCACCTCGTCGCCAGCCTTCAGCTTGGACAGGCGGGCCTCCGTCTCTTTCCGGGCCTTGCTCTGGGGCCGGATGAGCAGGAAGTAGAACATCAACGCCATGCCGCCGATCATGATGAACTGGCTGTACTTCGCAAGGCCCTCGGGGGCTGGCGTGGCTTGCAGGAACAGGAAGGCGTACATCATTCAGGGCTCCTCGGTCATCCACCCGGCGCGCAGGGATTGGGCGAAGGCCGGGAACCGGTTATCCAGCAGGGCCTGCCGCGCGTCGCGGGTGAGTCCCACAGTGTAGCTCAGGTTATGGATCGTGTTCAGCGTGAAGGCCAGAAGCTCCCCGCAGCGGAACAAATGGTGCAGGTAGGCCCGGGAGAAGGTGCGGCAGGTGTAGCAAACGCAGGCCGGGTCCAGGGGGCGGTCCGCCTCCCGGTGCCGGGCGTTCTTGAGGTTGAGCCGACCCCGGCTGGTGAGGATGCGCCCGTGGCGGGCCTCCCGGCTGGGCAGCACGCAGTCGAAGAGGTCCACACCATGCTCAATCCCGAACAGCAGGTCCTCCGGAGTTCCCACCCCCATCAAGTACCGGGGGCGGTCTGAGGGGAGCTCTCTCACAAACTCGGCCAGGACGGCGTTCATCTCCTCCTTCGGCTCGCCCACGCTGAGTCCGCCCACGGCAAAACCCTGAAAGGGGGTCTTCGCATCCAGCTCCATCGCCTCCGCCAGATGCTGCCGCCGCAGGTCCAGGTGGGTCCCGCCCTGGTTGATGGCGTAGAGCCCCTGGTGGCGCTGGAGGGGCACAGCCCGGCTGCGACCCAGCCAGCGGGTGGTGCGGGCCATGCTGATTTCGAGCTTCGACCGCTCCATGCGGCCCGGTGGACATTCATCCAGGGCCATGCAGATGTCCGAACCCAGGTTCCGCTGGATCTCCATGCTGCGTTCCGGCGAAAGGAATTGGGGGCTGCCGTCGATGTGGCTCTGAAAGGTGACGCCCTCCTCGGTCATCTTCCTGAGGGAGGCCAGGGAGAACACCTGGAACCCGCCGGAATCCGTGAGAATGGGCCCTTCCCACCCCATGAAGCGATGCAGTCCGCCCATCTGGGCCACCAGCCCGTCGCCGGGTCGCAAGCCCAGATGGTAGGTGTTGCCAAGGATCACTTGCGGCCCGATGTCCCGGAGCTGAACCGGGGTGATGCCCTTCACCGTGCCCTGGGTGCCCACGGGCATGAAGGCTGGTGTCAACACATCGCCATGCGCGGTAATGAATCGTCCCGCTCGGGCAGGTGCAGGAAAATCTCCAGCCTCGTCCTGGAAAATGAAAGCTCGACTTGTGATCTGTGACATGGCGATGACCAGACTTTCTTAACAAAAATTAACAATTCCAACCTTTTCTCGGCTAAAAAGGTGTTGCGGTATCCATGAAAAAAGCGTGGAATGCCGTGGCCATGGGGATTGCGCCCAGTATCAAGGCTTGACCAACCGCCGCCCCTTTGCCATCTTAGCCGCTGGGCTTGTCCCAGTTCTTTATCCACATCGCCATGGCCGAACCAGATGTTGCCGACGGTTCGGCACGCTGTTTTTTCCTCCTGGATTTTTCAAGGGAGTCGCATGAGCAAAGATCCCCAGAAACCCGTTCCCGCTAAAGCGGCCGCTCCCGTGGAGACATTGGAGGACGCTATCTACAAGTCCTCCCTCGTCGCAGGGAACGATGCCATCAAGCGGGGCAACCCCATGGTCACCATTCCAACCACAGTGGCCATGTACTTGCTGTTCGGATTCGCGGCCTTCCAACTGGCGAAGCAATCGCAAGTTGTGAAGGAGAAGCTGAAGACCGTCGGCATCGATCTCTCGGAACAGGCGGATGTCGCACCGCCGCCGCCACCGCCGCCACCGCCACCGCCACCCCCCCCACCGCCACCGATGGCCGCGACCACCTCCAAGGTGGACACGACCCCCATCGATCCACGGCAGGAGGTGGTGCCTGAGCAGGCGCCGAAGGAACTTCCCAAACAGGATCATTCGCTCGGCGGCGTCCCTGGCGGCGTCCCCGGCGGCGTTCCCGGAGGTGTCATCGGCGGTGTGGTCGGTGGCGTCATCGGCGGCGTGGTCGGCGGCACCGGCAAAGTGGTGGACTTCGACTTCAGCCAGATCAAGGTGAAGTACCAGCCCCCTGCGCCCCCCTACCCTGCCCTTGCCAAGATCGCGAAGATCCAGGGCACCGTGGTCGTGGAGATCGTCGTCGGTCCTGACGGCGTACCCACCTCGGCCGTGGCTAAAGAAGGACCCCCCCAGCTGCGTCCCACGGCCGAAGCCTACGCCATGCAGTGGAAGTTCGAGCCCGCCATGCTGAACGGCGCCCCTCAGTACGCCCGCTTCAAGCTGACCATGCCCTTCCGCCTCCGGTAGCTCTCCCTCCTTCCTCTGTCGTCCACCTCTTTTCCACAAGGAAATCTCATGAACCTGCTTTCCTCCCCCCTGATGCTCGCCCTCGCCGAAGGCGGCTCCGACAGCTTCTCCCCCGTCGAACTCTTCCGCGCGGCCTCCCCAGCGAACAAGGGGATCATCATCATCCTCTTCATCCTCCTGGGGTACCAGATTTACGTGACTGTGGAGCGCTTCGTCA
>JANXYT010000178.1 GCA_025355915.1 Holophagaceae bacterium | reverse complement strand
GACCATGGTGGCGGGCATTGTCATCGGCACCTTGGGCTTCCTCTGCCTGGCCGCCTCCATGGTCGGCAGAGGGCGGATGTTCCTCACGATCCGGCTGATGAGAACCTGCAGCAGGATGATCGTTCCGCCGTTCACCACCGTGACGTGCTCGGCATCGAACTTCAAGGGGATCCCAATCGACGCGAAGAATGCGTTCACCGGTGTGGCGTCCACGAAATCCCGGAGGTACCACAGGACGGATCCGAAGTTTTGGAAGTAGAGGATCCAGAAGCCGGAGTAGACGACGATCATCAGCATGAAGCGTGCATCACCCAGCACCATGGCTGCGCTGTGGGCCACTTCCCGCAGGCTCTTGGTGTTGGCGGGCCTGGGGGGATCCTTGAAGAGGAACACCGTGGGCAGCAGCATGGCCGCGCAATAGATCGCCGAGGCGATGAACACGTAGCGCCAGGAGAAGCCCTTCAGCACGCTCACCACGAGCGGCGCGAGGAAGGCGCCGATATTGATCATCCAGTAGTAGATCCCGAAGCCGAACCCCGAGTTCTCCTCGGTGGTCGTCCGCGCCAGGGTCCCCGAGATGATGGGCTTGAACAACCCGGCGCCCGTCGCCATCAGGAGGAGCGCAGCGAACACCGCCCCGTACGTCGTGACGTTGCCGGCGATGAAGTAGCCTGCCGACAGGATGGAGAAGGCGAACAGGAGCATCCGTCGGTACCCGTAGCGGTCCGCCAGGGCGCCGCCGGCGATGGGGATCACGTAGGTGAAGGCGTAGATCAGGCTCTGGAGGAAGCCTACCGACTGTTCCGTGAAGCCCAGGCCGCCTTCCGGGATCTTGTTCGTGAGGTAGACGGCGAGCACGGAGTTGAGGCCGTAGTAGGCCGCCCGCTCGAAGAGTTCCATGACATTCGCCAGCCAGAAGACGGGCGGGAAGGAGCGCAAAACGCCGGAAGATCGCGGTGTGGACATCCGATGAGTATATCCGGAATGCCCGTGCGAGCAGGCCAGAACGAGGCAAGGGCGCGGGGTTTCCCGCGCCCTTGCCGGTGGGAACCTTCCGTTCAGGTCAGAAGCCTGAAACCTGGAAATCGTCGAAATTGACACGCCGTGTGGATCCGTCCGTCTTGCGGATCT
This sequence comes from Holophagaceae bacterium, assembly GCA_025355915.1. Taxonomy (GTDB): domain Bacteria; phylum Acidobacteriota; class Holophagae; order Holophagales; family Holophagaceae; genus Geothrix. The sequence continues at coordinate 2,885 of JANXYT010000178.1, read as the reverse complement.
CGAACCGGATCGACCCGGTAACACTCAGCGTGAACGTGGCCGTCAGGAGCGTCGTGGAAGCCGAGGTGACGGTGCCTCCCGCCTGAGTCCATGTGGTGCCACTGTTCGTGGAATACCACAGGGTCCAGGTCGTGCTGGCGTCCGTGCTATAGCTGCCGTGCTTCACGGATACACTCTTCGCGCCATTGGCCCAGTTGTATTTCATGGTCAGCTTCCCACTGTTGCGCATGCGGACACTCTGGGCTCCGTTCTTGGGATCAGCAGTGGTGTTGCCGAGGAGCGCGTCGTTCAACGTCCAGATACCCGAGGCGAAGGTCACATCACCCGTGGCGTAGGCAGCCTTCGTTCCCGTGTCAAAGGATTCCGTGAAGGACGTTCCTGCGCTGGCGGAGAAGGCGGCGCTGATGGTGTGCGCGGCGTTCACATTGGTGAAAGTATAGGTGGCCAAGGCCCCCTGGTTGACGCCATCCACCGAAACGGAGCTGATCTGGTACCCCGCATTGGGAGCGATGGTGAAGGCCTGGCTGGCCCCGGCGTTCACGGCGATGGTTCCCGACGGGCTGATGGTCCCGTTGGCCCCGGAGGTGGCAGCGATGGCATACGTCTGGCTGCCGGGTGCCACCGTGACGATCCGGGAGGCGCTGGCAGTGGCGCCGGAGGTGTCCGAGGCGGTGAAGGTCACCGTGTAGGCCACGGGGCTGGCGGTCGTGTTGCTGAAGGTGTGGCTCGCCGAGACCCCGGTGGCCGTTCCGCCATCCCCGAAGGACCACGCATAGGTCATGGTGGCGGTGGCGTTGCTATTGGTGGCTGCTCCGGTGAAGGCGACCGCCACCCCGGCGTTCACACTGATACCGGCGCTGGGAACCGTGATGCTGGCGGTGATGACATTCGGAAGCACCGTCCCCGCGTTGTAGGATCCGACCTTGAAGGTCGTGGGGTCGTACCACTTGTAGGTGGCGGCCGGGGTCGCCCAGGGCTCAGCCAGGGGTTCCGTGGACGAGGCAGGATCCTCCATGGCCAACAGGGCCGTGGCGGTATCCAGCTGAAGGCCCGCGACCTGGCTCAGGGACGTGTACGACTCATGGGTGGCCAGCCAGTCGAGCAGATTGGTCACCAGCGTGGCATCGTTCTGCTCCTGCCACCCCGCGTAAGTGGTCTTGGCGCCGCCTGTCTCCTCTTTGAGATACTTGGTGGTGGCATCTTCGATGGGGGAGGAGTCACCGATGAAGGCGGCTTTTCCGGAACCCACCTTGGCGATGGCCACCATGGGTCCCTCAGCCCGGCCCCCGCCGTTGTAAACACCCTGATCAACGGCGCTGGCCCACTTGATCGTGGTGGGGGGCAGGTAGACGATGCCTTTGGCCTTGGTGGGATCGAGAATGGCCACCGTCGCCCCCGCATGCATGGCGAACGTGGCCGTCCCGGCGGTGATGTTGAAGGCCTGGGACGGGGCGACGATGTCGTTGGCGACAAGGTCGCCCAGGGCGTTGTACCGGAAACGGACCCCGAAGTTCGTTCCCAGCCAGTCGGAACTGACGACCCCCTGCATTGGGTAGGAGTTCGCCTCCGCCGCGCTCATGCCCTTGGCCGGATTGGTCCAGGCACCGCGTCGGTACCCGTTGAACACCTCGGATCCGTCCCAGCGGTTCTTGTTGCGGTCGGCGTTGTAGTGGTCGGCGATCAGGAGGAGCGATCCGCCGTTCTGAACGTATTGCAGCAGGGCCGTCTGTTCGGAGGCCTTGAAGGGAATGTTGCACTCGGCCATCACGAGGACATCCCAGCCCGTGAGATCGGACAGGGTAATGGGCGTGACCTGGCGAAGCTCCTTGACGTAGTACCCCCTGTCCGCCAGTGCGTTGGCGAAATCGGAGAAGGCGCCGTTGATCACCCAGTCCGCCGCGCCCGCGGTGGACCCGTGGGTATTGTCGAAGAGCACCTTCTTCCCGTTCACCGTTCCCCGGGCCAGGATGAAGGGGGCGGGATCGTTGGCGCCCTCGGACCGAAGCCCCGAGGGAAAACCTGCAAGCAGCAGGGCCGCCAGGGCGAGACGAAGGGCTGATCTCAGTCGAACTGACAGTGAGGATGCCATCGGGATCCTTTCAGGAAGTGAAGGGGGAGTTTCACCTATTGGATCGTGCATTTCTGCCGGCCCGTGTGTTAATTGATGTAAAGATTTCGTGTAATGGAAAGGCATGCCGTGAAGACCATTTCCCTCCGCGTGGACGTCGACACCCTGGAAGGCTCGATCACGGGCATACCAACCCTGCTGCGGCTGTTGGACAAGCACCAGATGCAGGCCGGTTTCTACTTCAGCTTCGGGCCCGACAACAGCGGCAAGGCCATTCGGCGGATCTTTCGGAAGGGTTTCCTGGCGAAGATGCGCCGCACCAACGCCACGAAGCTGTACGGCTTCAAGACCATGATGTACGGCGTGCTGCTGCCGGCCCCCATCATCTGGAAGCGGGCCGCGGCCGAGATGCGAGCTGCGAAGGCCGCCGGCCACGAGGTGGGCATCCACGCCTGGGACCATGTGCAGTATCACGACCTGCTGGATCGCAAATCGCGACAGTGGTTGTCCGATTGGTATGCCAACGCCCATGATGCCTTCGGTGCCGTGTTCGGCGAAAAATCCCTGGGCGCCGTGAGCCCCGCCTGGCGCTGCAACGACACCACCCTGGAATTGCAGGATGCCTATGGCCTCGCCTACGCAGGCGACTGCCGTGGCTTCGCGCCCTTCTACCCCATCGTAAAGGGCCGCACGCTCCAGACCCTGCAGATCCCCACCACCCTGCCCACCCTGGACGAGCTGCTGGGCCTGGACGGCCGGACGCCGGACCAGGTGAACCGGGAGGTCTGGAACCTGGTGCGCCAAGACGCCCTGAATG
>JANXYT010000165.1 GCA_025355915.1 Holophagaceae bacterium | reverse complement strand
CACTTCGCCCTCCAGTTCGGCGATGCGCTGGCAGGCCCGCAGCTTGGGCGCGCCGCTCACGGTGCCCGCGGGGAAGGCCGCCGCCAGCACGTCCAGGGCATCCACTCCGGCCTTCAGCTTCGCCTTCACGGTGGTGGTCAGATGCAGCACATGGCTGGTGCGCAGGAGGGCCAATGGCAGTTCCACCCGCACGCCGCCGGGCACGGCCACCCGCCCCAGGTCGTTGCGGGCCAGATCCACCAGCATCTGGTGCTCGGCCAATTCCTTGGGATCGCGCTTCAGGGCCTCGAACCGAGCGGCGTCCTCTTCGGCGTTCGCACCCCTGGGCACCGTTCCCGCGATGGGCAGGGTTTCGGCTTCGCCACCCTGCACCCGCACCAGCATCTCCGGGGAGGCGCCCACCAGGGAGAAATCGCCCCATTCGAGCAGGAATCCGTATGGGCTCGGGTTGAGGCGGCGCAGGCGGCGATAGGCCTCCAGGGGCGCAGGTGGATCCTCCACGCGGAAGCGTTGACTGGGCACCAGCTGGTAGATGTCGCCGTCCAGGATCAGCTCCTGGGCCGCGGCGACGGCGCTCTCGTAGGCTTGGCGTGACATCTGCGGCTGCGCGGACGGCGCGGAATGGCCTGGACCGGGATCCTTCGCCCCCGACTGCAGCCGCGCCCGCAGGGTCGCCAGACGGGCGCAGCCGGCTTGGGGATCGGCATCCAGCGTTTGCAATTCCGCCACCTGGTGCAGGTGATCGAAGACCAGGGCCGTGTCGAACCGGCGCACCCAGAGGCCGGGCAAGCCTAAGCTGTTGCGGGCCGGCAGCGGCAAGCTGGGTTCGAAGGCGCCCATGGCCTCGAAGCCCAGGTAACCGGCGCAACCAACCCCGATGGGAAGCTCCTCGCGCAAGGCCGGAAGGGCCGAATTTGGATCATGGAGGGCGCCCTCGGGGGCCGGTCCCGCGAGGCCGCGGAGGGCTCCCACCCAGCCCGTGGCGGGAGGCTCCAGGCGGCATTCGCCGGGGCCCTCCACCAGCACGAAGCTGTGGCGACCGACGCGTTCCCCCTGGTCGCAGGATTCCAGCAGAAGGCTGGCGCCCGCGGGGCGGAGCGCAAGGTAGGCCGCAAGGGGCGTCAGCAGATCCGCGGGTAGCGGGTGGCGGATCAGGTGTCTGGATTGGTGAGGCATGGTTTCATTCCGCAATAAAAAAAGCCCGACCATGGGGCCGGGCTCGGAGGGTCCAGAATGGCGTGGGCCGTTAGGCCTCGCACAGGGAGCCGTCCGAACCCATACGCCACCAATAGGCCCCGTGCTGGAGGCTCTGGCGGGGGGTTTGGAAGGACAGCTGCATGGAAGCGATGAAACCCCATCCGTCCTGCACCTGTCAAGTGTGGTTTCATGGAAGATTGCTTGCGGACGGCCATGGACCTTGAGGATCGCCCCACCACCATTCACGCCGAGGATGACCTGGCCCCCAGGGGACCTTGGTCTTTTTTGATGGCTGCCGCGCCCGGTGGGTTCACCCGCTGGGGCTGGGGCCTCATGGCGGGGTGGCTGCTCGTGCTGCTGGGTCCCGTCCTGGGCTGGGCAGGCCATCTCCGGCGGGCGGCCGGCTGGAGTGCCCTGCCCAGCCACTGGGGAGAAAACATCACCACGCGGGATATCTGGGAGCTCTGGGAGAACGGCGGCCTTCAGCATCGCCTGATGAATTCGCCCACGGTGCACCTGTTCGGCCTGGGTCTCGTCATCGTCCTCTGGTGCGGCTGGCGCATGCAGGCCGAAACGGCGGGGCAGAAAGCCCGCCTGAGCGCCTGGCTGCTTGGCGCCCTGGACACGGTCCTGATCGGGTTCATACCACTGGGCTTGACCGCCTGGCTCGCGGACATGGGCCTGGCCTGGGCGGGCCGATTCGGTCTCGACAGCCTGGGGTGGATCGCTTTCTTTGCACGACCCCTGGTGTGGATGGCCCTGGTGGCCGCGTTGAACCTTCAGTGGTGGTTCTGCCGCCTGGGGAGGGCTGCGGGACCGGCCCGCGGCTACCGTGCCCACCTGGGAGACTGTTTCCTGCAGCTCTGGTCCCATCCCATCCAATGGGGTCTGGTCTCCTTGGGCGGCGCGGCGCTCCGGTCCCTGCTGCCCTTTCTCCTGCTGCTGCTGGCCTGGCGACTGGGTGGCGGCAGCACCTTTCGCGTGTGGCTCTTCCTGCTGCTTCAGCTCATCGTGACCGCGTTGAACGGTTGGTTGATGGGCTGGTTGCTCCGCACAGCGGCCCTTTTCTGGGACCACGATGCCGCCGTGCGAGACGTCCGCGCCGCCCTCAAGGAAGTGCCCTGTGAAGCTCCAGCCCTCTAGCGTCTTTCTCGTCTTCGCGTTGCTTTCATCTCACTTGATGGCGCAGCCGCCAAGCAGCAAAGCCGAAGTCATCCCCGTCACCGCCTCCATTCCCGAAGACGCGGAGATCCAGAAAGTCATCGCCCCCCTCGCCGCCGAGATCAAGGCCACCTTCGACCTGGCATTGGTGCAGGCGCCGCAGGGCCTCTTCCGTGGCCGTCGCGGGGAGGAAAACCTGCTGGGCTACTGGGTGTCGGATGTCATGCGGCAGGCCGCCCAGGGGATCCTTGGTGCGCCGGTGCGGTTTGCCATCACCAACGCCGGGGGCTTGCGCTCCAACCTGCGCCCGGGTCAGCTCAAGGTGGCAGATATCTTCGAGATGATGCCCTTCGAGAACGAGCTGGTGGTCGTCGAACTCACGGGCGCTGAGGTCATCCAGGTGGTCAAGGAAGGCCTCATCCGTCGCGGCGGGGAGCCCTGCTCAGGCGTGAAGGCGGTGGTTGCGGGCCCGCCGGAGGCCGCGACGTTCATCCTCACCTGGGAGGACGGCAGCCCCATCGACCCCGCGGTCACGGTGAAGGTGGCCACGTCCGATTACCTCTACGGCGGCGGCGATTCCATTCCCACGCTGAAGAAGGGCCGCAAGCCCATCACCACCGGCATCACCCTGAGCAGGGCTCCCCG
>JANXYT010000155.1 GCA_025355915.1 Holophagaceae bacterium | reverse complement strand
TTTCGATGTACTCCAGGGCCTGCTCCAGGGTGTGCTCCCGGGGCGGGGTGATGCGGGTGGCATCGTCGCTGCCGCTGGAGCGCATGTTCGAGAGCTTTTTGGCCTTGGCCACGTTGACCACCAGGTCATTCTCCCGGGCATGTTCGCCGACGATCATGCCTTCGTAGCACTTGGTGCCGGGTTGGATGAAGATGACGCCGCGCTCCTCGAGGTTCATGAGCGCGAAGCCCACGGACTCGCAGGTTTCCATGCTGATGAGCACGCCGTTCTTACGGCTGGTCAGTTCGCCCTTGTGGGGGCCGTAGTGGCTGAAGAGGCTGTGGATGAGGCCCTCGCCGCGGGTATCGGTCATGAACTCATTGCGGAAGCCGATGAGGCCGCGGCTGGGGATCTTGAAGTGCAGGCGCATGCGGCCGGATTCGTTGCCCATGTCCTGCATCTCGGCCTTCCGGCTGCCCATGTGCTCCATGGTCACGCCCATGTAGGCCTCGGGGATGTCGATGGTGACGTCCTCGTAGGGCTCGAGCTTTTCGCCCTGTTCGTTGATGTGGAGGATGACTTCGGGACGGCTCACGCAGAGTTCGAAGCCTTCCCGGCGCATGCTCTCGATGAGCACGGAGAGGTGCAACTCGCCGCGGCCGCTCACCTTGAAGGAATCGGGGCTATCGGTGTCTTCCACCCGCAGGGCCACGTTGTGCTGGAGTTCCTTCTGGAGGCGCTCGCGGATGCGGCGGCTCTGGATGTACTTGCCGTCCTGGCCGGCAAAGGGCCCGGCGTTCACCATGAACATCATGCTGATGGTGGGCTCGTCGATGTCCACATACTCCAGGGCCATCGGGTTGGTGGCATCGGCGATGGTCTCGCCCACGCGGATGTCCTCGATGCCCGCAATGGCGACAATCTCGCCGGCGCTGCCTTCCTGGAGCTGGATGCGGCTGAGGCCCTCGAAGCCATAGAGCTGGGTGATTTTCTGCGGCTGCACGGTGCCGTCGCGCTTGACGAGGCTCACGCTGTCGCCCACATGGATGCGGCCATTCACGATGCGGCCGATGCCGATCTGGCCGACGAAGTCGCTCCAGTCCATGAGGGTGACAAGCATCTGCAGGGGTGCCTCGGAACTGCCGGTGGGGTGCGGGCAGTGCTTCACGATGGTGTCGAACAGGGGATCCAGAGTGTCGCTGGCGTCGTTCATGTCCAACATGGCATAGCCCAGCTTGGCGCTGGCGAAGACGCAGGGGAAGTCCAGTTGCTCTTCCGTGGCGCCCAGCTCGATCAGCAGATCGAAGACCTGATCCTGGGTCCAGACCGGCCTGGCGCCGGGGCGATCCACCTTGTTGATGACCACGATAGGCCGGAGGCCCAGGGCCAGGGCTTTGCGGGTGACAAACTTGGTCTGGGGCATGGGACCGTCAAAGGCGTCCACCACCAGCAGCACGGAGTCCACCATGCTGAGTACACGTTCCACCTCGCCGCCAAAATCGGCGTGGCCGGGGGTGTCCACGATGTTGAAGCGGTAGCCACCCCAGTGCAGGGAGGTCGTCTTGGCCAGGATGGTGATGCCGCGCTCGCGCTCCTGGTCGTTGCTGTCCATGGCGCGTTCCTGCACGCGCTGGTTGTCACGGAACATATGAGCGCCCTTGAACAGAGCATCCACGAGGGTGGTTTTGCCGTGATCGACATGGGCGATGATGGCGAGGTTGCGGATCTTTTCGAGAGGGGTCATCAGACTTCCTGGTTAGGGGCGGTCACGAAATGGCCAGTGCGTGTCTGGTGGTTTCGTGACAGCCCCTTATGTCGTCCTCTCGGTTGAAGAGGACAGGAGGGATTTGGGACAACGACTTGGCCTGGGCAAAGGCCGGACAGAACCCTCGATTTTACCCGAGATTGCGCCCCTTTCCGAGCCCAAATCACAACCCCTTCCATTGTCCCGGCGAGAGCCTAAGATAAGCGGACCCTCCCGGGAGCTTCCATGCACATCAACGAACTGCTCACCGTGGTCTGCGAGCAGGGTGCCAGCGACCTCCACCTGAAGGTCGGCAACCATCCCATCGCCCGCATCCGCGGCAAGCTCACCCCCATGACGCAGTTCAAGCGGCTGGTGCAGGAAGACACCATCGCCATGGCCTACACGATCCTGGCGAGCGATAAGCAAAAGGCGAAGTTCAAGGAGAACTTCGATATCGACATCGCCTATTCGGTGCCGAGCCTCGGGCGTTTCCGCTGCAACATCTTCAACCAGCGCGGCACCGTGGGCCTGGTGCTCCGCGTGATCCCCCGGAAGATCTACACCATTGACGACCTGATGCTGCCCAAAGTCCTGAAGACCATCTGCCAGGAACAGCGTGGCCTGGTACTGGTGACAGGCACGACGGGCTCAGGCAAGTCCACCACCCTGGCGGCGATGATTGACCTTATCAACGCCACCCGCACCGAGCACATCTTGACCATCGAAGATCCCATCGAGTACCTGCACAGGGACAACCTCAGCATCGTGAACCAGCGCGAAGTCGAGGCCGACTGCCGCAGCTTTTCCTCGGCCCTGCGCGCGGCCCTCCGCCAGGATCCTGACGTGATCCTTGTGGGTGAGATGCGCGATCTGGAGACCATTGAGACCGCGCTCCACGCGGCCGAGACCGGCCACCTGGTCTTCAGCACCCTGCACACCCTGGATGCCACCGAGACCATCAACCGGGTCATCTCCGTCTTTCCGCCCCACCACCAGAAGCAGATCCGCCTCCAGCTGTCCGCAGTGCTCAAGGGGGTCATCTCCCAGCGCCTGGTGCCCCGGGCCGACGGCCAGGGCCGGGTGCCAGCTGTGGAGGTCATGGTGGCCACCGAGACGGTCCGCACCTGCATCGAGGACAAGGACAAGACCAAGCTGCTGAAGGACGTCATCGCCTCGGGCACGGCCCAGTACGGCATGCAGACCTTCGACCAGAGCCTCTACTTTCTGCTCAAGCAGGGGCTCATCACGGAGGAGGAGGCCCTCCTCCGGGCCACCAACGTGGGCGAATTCAAGCTCCGCCTCGAGGGGGTTATGGCCACCTCCGACATGGCCAAGGCCAACATGGAGCGCGGCATGTCTATCGCCCAGGGCGGGGGTCGGGAGTCGGGCGGCCTCATACCACCCCCCGTCCAGCAGGTCCCTGGCACGCCCATGGCCATGCCTCCAGTCGCTGACGTGAAAATCACCCTGGCACGCTGAGCGGCATTCACCTATTCTGGCACTCCCACCCCTAAGGATTGAGGTCACAGATGATCAAGATCGACATCGCCAATTCGTTGATGAAGGTTCATCCCTGCTCGCGCGCCACGGCACTCCAGGTGGTGGACCTGCTCACTGAGCGCCTCAAGGATGCCCTGCTCAACGGCCACCGCATCGAGATCCGTGGCTTCGGCGTCTTCGAACCTCGCCCCCGAAAACGGGGCATGGGCCGGAACATCAAGACCGGCGCCAGCGTCCAGATCCCCAAGGGCAAGAGCATCCGCTTCATGCCCGGCAAGGACCTGCGCGAGATCGAGGTCGGCTAGCCAGTTCATCGCCGTGCGTGGCGATGGACGAAGTCTCATGGGGAGAATGGGCCTTGGAAGAAGCCTGCCGTCGGCCTGAGATCACCTACCCCACCCGGGTGCCCATGAAGATCATCGGGCGCCAGGAGGAACTGCGTCCCGACATGGTC
>JANXYT010000149.1 GCA_025355915.1 Holophagaceae bacterium | reverse complement strand
CTCCGGCTTGCCTTCGGCCTTCTTCAGTCGCTCAGCCAGCGTGGTGATGGTGTTTCGGTCTGGATTGATTAGGGTCTTCATCCCAGCTCCTTAGGGGTTGGGATAAATATAGTTCATTAATTATTGATTGCAAAATGGTATTAGATCGGCCCGTGCAGCCGGCAGGGGTGGCAGTCGCAGTGTCCGCAGCGCCCTGAACAGGGCAACTGCATCGTCTCACTTTGAGATGGTCGGGGCTCGGAGGCAGGCCCTGAGTTGACCAGGCGGGGGATCGGCTTGGCGGTGCGTACCACGCCGTCCGTCGCCCGGAGAGAACTCCGGACACCCTGGCTCTTCTGGTCCGCCCCCCTCGACACCGCGGCTCCTTATGCCGTTATCGCCCCCAGGACGACAAGATTGTTTATGACAACGGCTCAGGCCTCCGGCCGCTTGAAGCTCTTCGCCACCTTCTGCATGAGCAGCGGATCGCCCTCGATCTGGATCTTGCCGGTCATGAAAGCCTCCTGGGCGTTCAGCGTTCCGGTGCTCATGGCAATGAAATCTTCGGCTTTGGCCTTCAGCAGCGTATCACAAGGCTTCATGAGGCGCGGGAAGACGAGGCAGCCGCCCTTGCGGATCAGGAGGGTGTAGCCCAGGTCGTCGATCTGATAGCCCACGACGGCCTCCAGGTCCCCGGCCTTCTCCACGTTGAACCGCTCGGGCATGGATTCCAGCAGGCCCTGGGCGGGGTTCACATCCGCATCGAAGTGGGCGGTGTAGGCCGCCACCTGGCTCATGTCGCCCTTCACGGTGATGGCACCGCCCAGCAGGGCCGCCACCAGGTTCAGCTTGCCGGCGTTGAGGGCCGCAAAATCGGCGTCGGAGATGCCCAGGGCCGCACCACCCTCGACTTCGCCAGGCCGCACGGAAAGCCCCTCAGGGCTGAAGTCCAGCCGGTAGGGCACGCCGTCCACCTTCACTTCCAGCGTCCCGCTGGCACCGCCCTTGTACCGTTTTCGCAGAGTAGCTAGGGCCTTACCGCCGGGAGTATCAGGGAATGTGATCTCGGGTTCGGCCGACCAGGTCTTCCAGGCCTTCCTCAACACGGCCATGTCGCCGGAGTAGCGGAGCTGGCCGCCCAGCAGCGCGGGACCGGGATCGGAGATACCGCAGACCAAGCCACGCACGGCGCCTTCATCCCCAGCGATTTCCGCACCCTCACCCCAGGTTTCGCCGCCCACCGTCACCTTGATCCCGGCCCCGGTCAGCGCCAGGCGTGCCGTCACCAGATCCTTCAGCGGCTTCACGGGGCCACCCTGTTTTTGGGGCTTCTTGAAGAACTTGGGGAATTTCTGGAGCAGGCCGAGGTCGCCGGTGCCCTTGAGCTTACCGGTCATGAAGGCCTGCATGGGATCGAGCTTCCCTTCGTTCAGGGCGATCCAATCCTCGGCACCGATGACCACCACGGAGGTGGCGTCGGGCTTGGCTTCGCGCTTCATGGAGAACGCGCCGTTCTCGATGAGGCAGGTGTAGTCCCCGCCCCCCTCGCCCGTCACCTGGTAATAGACGGAAACCGTCAGGCCCTGGGCCTTCTCGGGAAGGAAGAGCTCAGGCATGAGCGAAAAGATGCCGTCCACCGTCAAAGCCATGGGATCACCTCGGAATGTGGATCGAGCATGGCCGGGCGTCCAGCGCTCACGCAACGGTTACCGGAGGTCAGGTTCATTCCTGTCTTTCTCGGCGAGCAAAAGGGGCCGGATGGCCCCTTTTGCTCGGGGGTGAAAAGCCTCACTTCAAACGAAATGGCATCGTTAGTTTGAAGCGGGCGGGCACGGGCTTCCCTTTCACCCTGGCGGGGTCAAATTCCCAGGACTTGGCGTAGTCCACGGCGCAGGGATGGAGTTCTGCTGGACCAGAAATGGCCTTGGCGTCGGTGACCTTGCCATCCACGTCAATGGTGACCACCACCACCACGGTGCCTTGGATGCGCTGGGCCTTGGCCTCGGGAGGATAGGCCGGAGCCTCCGGCTGATGCTTGACGCGGATTTTCGAAAAGTCCATTTCCACGGGACCCGCCGTCTGGGCCGGCTTCGTTGGGCCGGAGGCGGACAAGGTGGCCGCTCCAAGGGTTGCCACCAGGAGAAGGGCGGGAATGAGTGCGGCCACAGGCGAGACCGGACTTTGAGTGGTTCGGGGGTGCAGAAGGCGTTGGATGCGGAACATGAGTCGGCCTCCACTGGCCGCGGGGGCCAGAACGGGAATGGGCTTGGGATGGATGCGGAGTTCCTCCAGCCAGGCGAGGGCGGAGGCATAGAGGATCGGATCGCCACAGGCCTGCACGGCGGCATCGTCGCAGCAGTGCTCGCGCTCCTGGCGGATGCGCCGGGAGAGCCACCAGACGGCGGGGTGGTAGAACAGCAGGGCTTCAGCAAAGGTCTGGAGGATATTCGCGAGGAAATCCCCGCGGCGGATATGGGCCAGCTCGTGGGTCAGAAGCGCCTCGAGGCCTTCGGGAGAAAGGGCCATCAGGGCTGCCGCTGGCATAAGCACCACGGGCTTGAGCCAGCCCAGCACCACGAGGGAATCCACCTGGTCGGAAAGCCCCAGACGGACCGGAATCCGCACCTGGCTGCGGACACGCAGCGCCTCGAACCGTGCCAGCCATTCGGCGGGCGGGGGCTGGAGGCTGCCGAGGCAGGGCCCGTAAAGCCAGGCCACGGCCCGTCCCATCTGCGCTACCCGGAGGCTGAACCCCAGGATCCAGGCCAGGAACAGCCAGGGGATCCAGGGCCCGAGAATGAAGCGCAGCCGGGGTATCCAGCCACCGATGCCGGACCCCTCGCCCACGGGGACGATCAGCACGGCATCGACGGCAGGCAGCGGGTCGCCACCACCTGAGACCCAGAGCAAGGTTCCCGCGAAGGCGAGGACCAACAGTCCGAGGGTTCCCGAGGTGATGGCGTAGCGGAGTTCTGCAGATCGGTATCGCGTCAGACGGAGCGCTACCGCCGCGAGCAGGGCCAGCAGCGCGCCCTGCCAGAGGCTGTGGAGCAGGGCCCAACCGATGGCCTGAAGCAAGGGGATGGAGGCCAGGTCGTTCATTGCATCCTCCCCTTGGCTTCGTTCAACATTGCCCGGATGTCCTCCAGTTCCTCGGCGGAGGCGGGCTCCGATTCGAGGGCCTGCAGGACGAGCTCCCTGCGGCTGCCACCGAAGGCCTTGTGCAACAGCTCCTTCAGCAGGCAGCGCTGGGTTTCGGCTTCGCCCTGGAGCGGCCGGTAGGTGTGGGAACGCGCGCGCTCGTCCCGTGCCACCAGGCCCTTTTCCACCATGATCTGCATGAGCTTCAGCACGGTGGTATAGCCCATGTCCCGGTCCTTCGACAGTTCGGTATGCACGTCCCGTACGGTCGAGAAACCCCGCGACCACAGGACCCGCAAGATGGCGAGCTCACCATCGGACGGGCGAATGGGCGCGGTGGGCATGGGGCCTCCAGGGGGTCTGGAGACAACATACGAATCGATTCGTAATTTGTCAACGAATCAATTCGTACTTTATCGGAACCCGGCTTCTATCGCAGCGTCTGCGCGATCACCTTCACGTCCTTGCGCGTGGTGCTGATGTCCAGTGAGACCGGCCCACTTGGTGCCCCATCCTCGGTCCACTGCACGAGGTATCTGGAACCGAAGACCTGGATTCCCTGTCCGAACTGGGCATCTATACCTGAATTCAAGGGGAACGCGAACCCGCCGGTGGCGGGCGCTATGGTCCCGATGTGCCCCAGAACGTTCTGGCCTGGACCTGCCACGGAATACAAGGTGACGCCGGCGGTCACGGCCTTGGCCTTCAGGTCCCTCTGGAGGATGGTCATGTCCCGGGTGGCGAGTTCGGCGGATTCTGCCGGTCCACCCGCATCGCCCTTCTCACGCTTGAAAACCTGGGTCATGGCCCGTTTGACGCTTGGATGGGTCATGTCATCGGATTCGCAGCGCGAGAAGACGATCACGTGCTTTTGGCCCTGCACGGTCGCCACCAGGTCGAGGACGGACCCGAGGGCCTTCGATTCCCGTGTAATGGTGGCGAGCATGCCGGTGACGAACGTGGGGCTGTTGAATTGGAGGCGGTCAAGGACGTTGATGCCCCGCTGATCGTTGGTGCCCCTGGCCCAGCCTGAAATACCGGCCTTGAAGCGCGCCAGCAGGGCGTTCAGGGCAGCCTGTCCCGGCGCGCCATCGGAGGCGTCCGTGAAGGCGGCCTGGAATCCTGCCCCTTGGAGGGTCTCTTTGGGCATGCCCACCAGGCTCTCAGGAAGCATGTCGGGAACTTTCGCCAGGGACTCTGCCCACAGGCCGCGCCGAACGGAGAACCCCGGCATCAACGACTCCAGGGAATCCTTCCCCCGCGCCACAATGAATACCCGGTCCCCCTCGGGTACCTTCGTAAGGAAATCAGCAGCGGCCACAAACGCCGTGGTTCGCATGTTCGTGTCGCGAATGGGCTCGAATACCAGGACCCAGGACTGGGGGGCATCCGCAGTCTGGGCCGGCGTCTTCACCTGGACCATGGGACGGACCTTCCCGTCGATCATCACCCTGATCTCGTCCGGCTTCAGGTCACCCACCATCCCACCGCGGCCATCCAGCGCCAGCACCCAGGCCTGGGTGCGCGGCTGGGAGGGCTGCCCTGCCATCAGGCTCGAGCCGAGGATCAATCCGATACACCAGCGGTGGAACATGTGAGGCTCCTTGTTTGTGGATGGATATCTCCCCATTCCACCACGGGTGGCACCGAGTTCACAGCCCCAGCTGATCCATCCGCTCCGACAGGCGCCGTTCGGAGAACAGCAGGTCGTCCGGGTCCGTGCTGTTGGCGCGCCAGGCCTTCACGAAACCCGGCTGGCCGCGTTCGGCTGAGACGGCGTCAGCCAAGGCCTCGCCACCCGGCAGGTTCTTCGGCATGAGCGCGTAGGCCGGATCCTTGAAGGCTTCGGCGGGCGAGACCCAGGTCCAACCTTTAACGCGGAAGAAGTCGATGACATCGCCCAGGAAGAGGCCGTTGAGCAGACGGCTGTGCAGGAGGATGACGTGGGGGATCTCGCGGCCGAAGACTTCTCTGCTCCAGGCATCATAGAAGCGGGCACAGGCCCAGAGGTGCTTCAGGTAGAGGTCACGGTAAGGGGCGGTATCAGCCCAGGGTTCCTCCTCCAGACGCTTCCGCAGGCGCTCGTCCAGCAGGTAGTCTGCCGTGTCGATGCTGACGTGGCCGATGGCGTCGCCCCGCGCCGCCAGGAACGCGTAGAACCCATCCCGCTTGGCCACGGTGTTTCCCGCTCGCAGGAAGGGGTAGCGGTACCGCTTCGTGAAGCCCGGAAGAGCCCGGATGAGAGCCTCGCCCTTCAGGACATCCGCCTCGTACGCGTCCAGAGTCACCTCGTCGCGGTTCAAGTCCCAGTGGCTATAGCTGTGGTTGGCAATCAGGTGTCCGGCTTCGCCCCAGGCCTGGAGGATGGCCTTACCTTCGGGGGTGTCGCCGCCGTTCACGCCGTTGGCGAACAGGATGGCCTGTACTTTCCGGTCCCTCAGGGTCTTCCGCATCGCCAGATGCTGGGCCGGCGCGGCCATGTGGGGCGCGGGCCGCAGGAAGGGCGCATCATCCAGGCTCAGGGCCACCTTCTGCGCGGCAAGCGGTAACACGAGCAAAAGGCTGATCAGGTGTCGGAGCAAGATTCCTCCAAGATTCCGGTGGTTGTGGCGGCCGCAGGGACCACAATCGTCCCATGCGAATCGCCGCTGTCGATGTCGGGTCGAACTCCATTCACCTGGTGGTGGTGGAGGCCGACCCCATGGGCGGCCAGCATGTGCTGGCCCGGGATAAGGCTATGGTGCGCCTGGCCCAGGGCGAAGCGAAGTCCGGCGAGATCGGCCCCGAGGCGTTCCGGGCTGGCCTGGATGCCCTTGCCCAGATGGCAAGGACCATCCGGGATTTCGGCTGCGAGACCATCATGGCCTGCGGCACCGCCGCCCTGCGCGATGCGAAGAACGCCCAGGCCTTCGTCATGGAGGCCGAGGCGCTGGGCATCCCCATCCAGGTGATCTCGGGGGAGGAAGAAGCCCGGCTCATCCACCAGGCCGTCTCCCACGCCATTCCCTTCCCCCAGGAACCCGTGACCCTGCTTGATATTGGCGGTGGCAGTACTGAGCTGACCTGGGTGCAGGGGGGGCGGGTGGCCGCCAGCATCTCCCTGCCCTGGGGCATCCAACGGTTGGCGGACGCCGCCCAAACCGCCAATCCGCCCACGGCCCATGACCTCAAACAGCTGCGAAGGTTGATCCGCCGCATTCTCAAGAAGGCCCGCAAGGACCTGCCCTCCGAATTACCAGAACCCAGCTTGATCCTGGGCACCTCGGGCACCCTGGAGGCTCTGGCCAAGGGCGCCGCGGCAGGCCAGGCCTTCAGCGCAGAACAGCTGCGGGACTTTACCCTGAAGCTCTGGCGCGCGGACACCCAGCAGCGCGTCGAGCGCCTGGGTGTGGATCCCAAGCGGGCCGAGGTGCTCCACGTGGGGGCCATCTGGGCGCTCTCCCTGATGGAATGGCTGGGCACCCCCCCCCTGCGTCACCTGCCCGTGGGCATGCGCGAGGGGATGATCTGGGAGGCCCTCAAACACGGCGGCGCGGCCATCCCGCCCCTGGCGGACCGCCGCCGGGCTTCCATCGAGCAACTGGCGGTCCGGCTGGATCCCGACCCGGGCCACAGCCGCCAGGTGGCCCGGTTGTCCGATGAACTGTTCCAGGCCCTCCAGCCCCACTTCGAACTGGGCGATACCGAGCGTCAGTGGCTGGCCTTCGCGGCCCGGCTGCACGATATCGGCTTCTCCATTTCCGAGAAGAGCCACCACAAGCACGGTGAATACCTGATCCGGAACGCTGCCCTGCCCGGCTTCTGGCCTGAGGAAGTGGATCTCTTGGCCCAGGTGGTGCGCTTCCACCGGGGCAAACCTCCCCATCACGCGAAGCACGAAGCCTTCCGGGCCCTGGCGCCCTGGCATCGGCAGGTGGTCCGCAAGCTGGCCGCCATCCTCCGCGGGGCCGACGCCCTGGACAGGCGGCGGCGCCAGGCCGTGCAGCACCTCAGCGTCGAGGTGGATGACCAGTGCCTGCACGTCATCCTGGATGCGGCCGGGGAGGTGGATATGGAGATGGAGGCCTTTCTCGAGAAGGGCGCCCTCCTGGGAACCCTGCTGGACCGCCGGGTGGAAGTCACCGTAGCCTGAAGTACTCATGACCCTGGACGACCTGATCAACGACTGGAACGGCCTTCCCCCGAAGGACGCCCGAGTTCCCCTTCTGAACGACGAAACGCTGCGGGATGGGCTGCAGAGTCCCTCTGTCCGCGACCCCGATATCGCCGCCAAGCGGGATTTGATCCATCGGCTGGCCCGGCTGGGTGTGGATGCCGTGGACCTGGGCATGCCGGGCGCGGGCCCCAAGGCTCTGGCGGCGGTGAAGGCGCTCATGGTGGAGATCCGCGACCACCGCCTGCCCATCAGCCCCAATGTGGCCGTGCGAACCCTGGAGGCGGATCTCGTCCAGGTGGCCGAGATCCAGCAGCGGGCGGGAATCCCTCTCGAGGCGGGTGCCTTTTTAGCTTCCAGCCCCATCCGTATGGATGTGGAGGGCTGGGACCTGGCCTTCCTGGTGAGTACTGCCCGCAAGGCCGTGGCTTTCTGCCGCCGTCACGAGGTGCCCGTGATGATGGTGACGGAGGACAGCACCCGGGCCCAGCCGCAGGTCCTCAAGGCCATCTATGGCGCCGCCCTGGACGAGGGCGCCCAGTCCATCTGCCTGTCGGACACCTGCGGCCACGCCACGCCCGATGGGGTGCGACGGCTGCTGGGCTTCATCAAGGACGAGGTCGTGAAGGACCGCTCCGTGCGCATTGATTGGCATGGCCACAATGACCGGGGCCTGGGCGTGGCCAATGCCATCGCCGCCTTCGAGGCCGGGGCGGATCGCCTCCACGGCAGCATCCTGGGCATCGGCGAGCGCTGCGGCAACGTGGCCCTGGACCAGCTCATGATCAACCTGCACCTCATGGGCTTCCCAAAGGGCGACCTTTCGGACCTGCCCGCCTTGGCCGAGCGCGTGGCTGAACTGTGTGGTGTGGAGATCCCCGCCAACTCGGCCACGCGCTCGGCCAGGGCAGGCAGGTCAGACAGGTCCCCCTTGGTGAAGCCCATGAGGTGCAGGTTGATCATGAGCTGGTCCAGGGCCACGTTGCCGCAGCGCTCGCCGATGCCCA
>JANXYT010000180.1 GCA_025355915.1 Holophagaceae bacterium | reverse complement strand
GGTCCAGGCGCCGGGCGCCCAACGCCAGGTGGCAGCCCTGGGAGGCCAGCAGCCGCGCCATGGCTTCGCCGAAGCCGCTGGACGCGCCGGTGATGAGGACGATGGGATGGTCGGGACGCATGGGAACTCCTGGAGGGACATGCAATGACATGGGGTTGGGCCCCACTCAGTTTGATCCTTGAAAACAAAGCTGAAACCGCAGATGACGCAGCTGTCAGAGATGGGCGCCGATCTCCAGGCCGCTGGTCACGGTCCTCGATCGGTCTGGCCAGGGGAACCAAGGGGGTATCTGTGTTATCTGCGCCATCTGCGGTTCCATATCTTTTCCCCCTATTTGGTCGCCCGGGACATCCGTTACCTGAAGGTCCGGTGGAACTCACCCAGGGCTTCGACGACTCTCTGGAGTTTCTCCGTGGGCGGCAGGATGGTGGTGCGGAAGTGGGCGGTGCCGACCGCCTGGCCGAAACCCGTGCCGGGCACCACGCAGATGCCCGTCTGTTCCAGCAGGGCCATGGCGTAGTCGGAGTCCGTGCGGCCCGGGGGAAGGCTGATGCTCGGGAAGGCGTACATGGCCCCAGCGATGACGTTGCAGGCGATGCCCTCGATGCGGTTCAGGCCCTCGGCCAGCAGAATGGCGCGCCGCTTCAGGGTGTCGAGGATGGCGCCCTTCTCGGCTGCGTACTGGGGGTAGGAGGGCATGCCGGGTTTCGGCGGGCGCACCATGGCATAGGTGGCGGCCTGGCCCGCGAGGTTGGCGCAGAGGCTCACGCTCTGGAGTTTCAGGATCTGGGCCGCCACATCCTCCGGCACGTTCCGGTATTCGAAGTAGCCGCCGCGCACACCACATTCCCCGAGGAAACCCTTGGAACAGGAGTGGAAGCTGAACAACGACACGTCCTTTGCTTCCGACTGGTGGAGCACCTTGGCGAAGGACACGAATTCGTCGCCCGGCAGGTAGATGTTTTCCTGGTAGACCTCGTCGGCCAGGATCGAAAGTCCGTGAGCCTTCGCGAAGTCGATGATCATCGCGATGTTGGCCTCGTCCAGCACCGCGCCCGTGGGATTGCCGGGGTTGATCACACAGATGGCCTTCACGTGGGTGCCTTCCGCCTGCGCCTGGGCCAGGGAAGCTTCCAGCATGGTGCGGCTCAGCTTCCAGCCGTTGGCCTCGTCCAGGTAGTAGGGCACCATCCGCCCCTCGTAGAGCGTGATACTGGCCGAGTAGAGCGGGTACTGGGGGATGGGGACCATGATGCCGTCCCGGGGACCGCTGAGGAGCAGCCGCAGGATGGTCTGAACGCCCTTGCTGGCGCCGTCCGTGAGGAAAATGGCATCGGGATCCACACCGATGTGGTCGCGTTCCAGGATGAATTCGGCCACGGCCTCGCGGATGAACCGCACGCCGCGGCTCTCGCTATAGGCGCCGAGCCCGTGTTTCGTGCCGGCGAGGATGGCCTTGGCGGTCTCGATCGCGTCGGCGGGGAAGGCGCCGGGCGCCAGGTTCATGAGGGCCGGGTACTCGCAGAGGGCAAGGATCTGCCGATTCCAGGTGAGGGCCTTCTGGCCCAGGGACTGGGGGTTGCCGATGTTGCAGTAGATGATCTCGCGGCCCTGCTTCTCCAGTTCCGCCGCCCGAGCCACGATGGGCCCCCGCACTGCGTACTCGGTTTCGAGGACAGCCGTACCCAGATCGGTCAATCGGATGGTCATGAGCACTCCAACCCTTGAGTTTACCCCGAGCCCAGGCTGTGACTCGCGTCATCCTACTCGGCGTCAGCGCGGTCGGCCCTTGGCGCAAGGGCTCGTGGCGATAGACTGGAGGTTCGGATCCTTCCAGCCACGCCACCTTTCCTCCTTTTCCCTAGAGGCTTGCATGCTCGGTTTCACACTGTCCCCAGAACAACTGGCCGAAAAAGAACGCGCCCACACGTTTGCCGAAAAAATCATGCGCCCCGTGGCCCGCAAGTATGACGAGACGGGCGAGTGGGCCGTGGACGTGTACCAGGCGGCCTGGGACCAGGGCTACCTGCAGGCCCTGGTGCCCGAGGACTGTGGTGGCCCCGGCGCCGGCCAGGTGGAAGAAGCCATCGTCTGCGAGGAGCTGGCCTGGGGCTGCGCCGGCCTCTATACCTCCATCATGGCCAATGGCCTGGCCATGACCCCCCTGCTGGTCGCTGGTTCCCCGGAGCAGAAGAAAAAGTGGCTGGGCATGCTCGCGGAAGAACCCAAGTTCGCGGCCTTCTCCCTTTCCGAGCCCAACGCCGGCTCCGATGCCGGCGGCATGACCTGCCGCGCCGAGAAAAAGGGGGACAAATACATCATCAACGGCACCAAGTGCTATTGCACCAACGGCGGCTACGCCGATTGGTATGCCCTCTTCGCCAGCACCGATCCCAGCAAGGGCGCCCGCGGCACCAGCTGCATCGTAGTGCCCCGCGACACCCCGTGTCTGGTGGTGGGCAAGGCCATGGACAAGATGGGCCAGCGCGCCAGCAATCAGGTGGAGCTCTACTTCAACGATGCCGAGGTGCCTGCAGAGAACATCCTCGGCAAGGAGGGCATGGGCTTCATCATCGCCATGAAGACCCTGGACCAGACCCGCGCGGCCGTGGCCGCCGGGGGCGTCGGGGTGGCCCGCGCCGCGTTCGAGATCGCGCTGGAATACGCCAAGACCCGCATCCAGTTCGGCCAGCCCATCTTCGCCAACCAGGCCATCAGCTTCATGCTGGCGGACATGGCCAAGAAGATCGA
>JANXYT010000090.1 GCA_025355915.1 Holophagaceae bacterium | reverse complement strand
GCCGCTGTGGATGCCGCCGGGGAAGGTCTGCATGACCAGGCGGTGGCCCTTCTCCGGGACGATGTCCAGCATCACGTTCCACTCGGTGCCGGTATAACCGCCCCACATGAACATCTGCGTGAAGATGAAGCGGCCGCTCTTCGTGGCGCCCTTGGTGGCCACGAAGGAGTTGCAGTGGTCGCCCTTTCCGGCCTTGTCCATCTCATCGTCGGCAGTCATGAAGGTGCGGCCGCTGAGGGGGTTGGTGGTGTGCACCAGGGCGGACCGGAGGTAGTCCGCGTCCACATCGCTGTTCAGCGTCACGATGTCGAGCAGGTCCAGGTCCCGTCCCTTGAACTTGACGCCCGCCTTCACCACGCCGTCGGCGGTGCCCTTCATCTCCTCCAGGAACTCCACGTCGAACTTGCGGAAGAAGAGCGCGTCGGCCAGCTGCCGCTTCTCCGCCCAGGCCTTGGCGGGATCGGCGGCGTCCTTCTGGATGCCCAGCTTGGTGATCATGCGGACGATCTCGTCGGCCATCAGCTCGCCGTGCTGGCGACCCCGGGCGTAGGGCGCGCCCTCGATGTGCAGGAAGGTCCACCCGCCCATTTCGTAGCGGAAGCCCTTCCCGGCCCAGCGCACGGTCTGCATGGGAATGAAGGCCGTGATGTCATCCACTTTTTCCAGCTTCACCTGGCTGAAGCTCACGGCGCCGGTGGCCTTGCCGTTGCGGCCCAGATGGAGCTGGACCCGGTCCGTGGGGCTGGTGGCCAGGAACAGCATCGATACCCGCCGTTCCGAGGTTCCACCCACGCTCTGGGAGGCATTCGTGAACGGAAAGCTTTCCATGGAAAGGCAGGCGCCCAAGGCCGTGGGGTAGCGGGCCAGCGCGTCTGCCTTCACGCCCTCGGTCCGGATGGTGGCGCTCAGGCGGTAGAGCTCCCCGACCTTCAGCTGCACGGGGGCCGAAGCCAGGGTGGCTTCCGATCCCGCCACCGCCGCCGCCAGGCGAAGATCAGCCACCAGCGCCGTGGAACCCGGCTTCACTGCCCAACCTGACAAGGGCAGATCGGCCGCCTCGGCGACCATCGCCATGGCCACAAGCAGGCCAGTTCGAAGCAATCGGATCATGGAAACCTCCAGCCACCAGCATGCCAAACATCCCGTCACTTTGCCTCGCTTTTTGAGGCAAACCGACGGTTGCGATTACCCTTAGGACATGACGCTTCGAAAATGGACCTTCACCGCAGACCCCGACGACGCCGAGCTTCGCCTGGATCAAATCATCGCCAAACGCACGGACCTGTCGCGGCGGGCGGCCCGGGAGGCCCTGAAGCTGGGCGGCGTGCAGGTGGACCGGAAGCGCGTGAAGGTGGCTGGCAAGCTGGTCAAACCTGGCGCCGAGATCCGCGTGGCTTTTGATCCAGACCTGCCGCCGGTGCCGGTCATGACCATTCCGGTGGTGTTCGAGGATGCCTGGATCCTGGCCGTGGACAAGCCCGCCGGCATCGCCACCCAGGGCACCTGGGCCACGGACCGCCACGACCTCCTGGCCCTGCTGAAGACCCAGCGCCCGGAGCTGAAGCTGTTCCTGCACCACCGGCTGGACCAGGGGACCTCGGGCCTGCTGGTACTGGCCAAGGATCCAAAGGCGAACAAGGGTCTGGCGGATGCCTTCGCGGGTCGCGATCTCGAAAAACTCTATCTCGCTCGAATTTCCGGACCGCTGGATGCCTGCACCGTGGAGGCCCCCATCGGCCGCCTGCGGGGCGCCGATCCTGGCCGCTTCGGCTGTACCGATGTTCGATCCGGCTCGGCCGGTGGCGACCTCATCGATCCCAAGTCCGCCCGCACGGACTTCCGCCCCGCCACGGTGGAGGAAACCGCTGGACTTGTGCCCGGACACTGGATCGTGGCGCGCATCCACACAGGTCGCACCCACCAGATCCGCGTCCACCTGGTCCACCTGGGCCGCACCGTTCTCGGCGACACGCTCTACGGCGGTGGAGCCTCCGACCGCCTCTGGCTCCACGCGTGGAGACTCGGCCTCAAGCATCCCGTGACCGGCGAAGACCTGCGCCTGGAGGCGCCGCCCGTCCGGTTCCAGGCATGAGACTACCCATCCTCTTCAACCCCGGCTCCGGCACCGCACCCAAGAACCCGGACGCCCTGTTGCGTCCGCTGCCGAAGGCGCTCCGGGACCGCGTGGAGCCCGTCCCCTTTGGTCCCCCTTGGGATTTCGAACCCGCCATCAACCAGGCCGTGCGGGCGGGCGGTCCCCTCTTTTTATGGGGCGGGGATGGCACCATCCACCACGCGGCCAAGGCCTTGATCGACCGAGGTTGCCCCGTCCCCTTGGCGGCCATTCCCGGCGGCAGCGGCAATGGCCTGGTGCGCGGGTTGCGCACGCCGCTGGAACCCGCCGGGGCCCTGCGCCGCCTGCTGGAAGGCCGCGAGCTGCGCATGGACCTCCCGCGCCTCGATAACGAACCCTTCCTGAATGTCTGCGGCACCGGCTTCGAGGCTGCCGTGGCGCACCGCTTTGATGCCCTGCCCGGCCGCGGCTTCCTGACCTACGCCCAAGCCTGCTGGCAGCTGTGGCACACCTGGCCGCAGGCCGCCCTGACCTGGGACGCGGACGTGCAGCCCATGCCAGCTGACCTGGGGCGACTCGAACGCATCAAGGCCGCCTTCCAAGGTCCCCAGCCCGATCTGCCGGCCTCCGCCTGGAGCCTCTGCTTCGCGAACCTGCCCTTGTATGGCAGCGGTCTGTGGATCGCGCCGGGCGCCGATCCCACCAACGGTGCGCTCCAGTGGGCCACCCTCGCCCGTCCCTCTTGGTTCAACCTGCTCGCGGATGTCCATGGGCTCTTCCGTGAAGGTGGGCACACGCCGCTCCGCCGCGAAGGACGGCTCCGCCGCGCCACCCTGCGCCTGGACCATCCCCTGCCCTGGCACCTGGATGGCGAACCGGCCGCTGAGCGCGACCGCGCCGAACTCACCGTCGAGCCCAGAGCGTTCCGGATGCAGGTGACCGAGGCCTGTCCCTGGACCTAGGAGAAGAAAGCCCCCAACCCCCGGAGTGGAATAGAAGAAGCCCGGCTCTGCCGGGCTTCTTCGCGGGGGTCCGGGGGTGTGCGCGCAGCGCGGGACCCCCGGAGAATATCAATGCGGGAAAACCGCTGGCCCCGTCAAACTCGGCCCCCGGAACTGGGCGCTGACGCTGGGACTGGCACCCCACAGGCCCGCGACCATCTTGACCTGGCTGAGGTCGGTCCTGGCGGGATCCCAATCGCGCCGCACCTGGAGGGTATAGGGGTCCTTCGCATCGGACCACCAGGCGGGATCGTCCACGATCACATAAATGGCCGTGGCCTCCTTGTTGGGATTCTTGTAGGCCACCATCACGGGCTGATGGGCGATGGCCGCCTGCAGCATGCCCGGACCCGGCGTGCCCCACTTGTCCACGAGCATGAGTCGGAACCAGCCCAGCTTCGTGTGCTGGACTTCGACCTGCACGGTGCCGCCCACGGGCACGGAGATGCCATAGGCGCGCCAGCCCGCGGGCTGCTGGGAGTAGTCGGTGAGGACATCCACGCTGTCGCCGATGGGGCTCACGGGAATGAACCCCCGCCGGGACAGCCACTTGATCTCGGCCATGATGTCGCGCTGCCGCCAGTACCCCATGTTGGGTACCGTCGTGCATCGGGACCAGGCCGGTGGCACCACGATCTGGGTACCGGGGTAAAAACTCACCCGGCTCACACGGCCAGGGGCCTGATCCATGGTGCGTTGGACCGGTCCGCGCCTGGAGGGTCGACCCTCTGGCCCCTGGGTGGATCGCTGGACGGGTTCGGGACGTGCAGCCGGCATGCTCCGGTCGCTCTGCATGCCCCGGTCGCTGGGGGCCTGGGGCTGGGGACGTGGCACCCTGCCCTCCTGTGGCGAAGCGCCACAGAGGGTTGAAATCAGGGCAAGACCCGCAAAAACGGTCATGAAACGGTGTTGCGGAAACCAGGGTCGCATCGCACACCTCCTTGGATCGGATGGGAGCCACCATCATGCCAGACCCGTGCCATCGCCGTTCAGGAAGACCGTCATGGGGGTATCCTGGCGGTTTCAAACATGGGAGTCGCCACGTGTTCGGCAAGATCCAGCACATCCATTTCGTGGGCATCGGCGGCATCGGCATGTCCGGCATCGCCGAGGTGCTCGCCAACCTGGGCTACCAGGTGTCCGGCTCGGACCTGAAGGAGAGCGCCGTCACCCAGCGCCTGCGCGGCCTCGGCATCACCGTGCACCTGGGCCACCACGGCCGCGCCATCGAGGGGGCGCAGGTGGTGGTGATCAGTTCGGCCGTGAAGGGCGACAACCCCGAGGTCGTGGCTGCCCACAAGGCCAAGGTGCCGGTGATCCCCCGGGGCGAGATGCTGGCAGAGCTGATGCGCATGAAGTACGGCATCGCCGTGGCAGGCTCCCACGGCAAGACCACCACCACCAGCATGGTGGCCCAGGTGCTCAGCCAGGGCGGCATCGACCCCACCATCGTCATCGGCGGGAAGCTCGGCACCATCGGCAGCAATGCGAAGCTGGGCAAGGGCCCCTTCCTGGTGGCCGAAGCCGACGAAAGCGATGGCAGCTTCCTCATGCTGAACCCGACGCTGGCCGTCATCACCAACATCGACCGGGAGCACCTCGACCACTACAAGGATCTGGAAGAGATCC
Organism: Holophagaceae bacterium; assembly: GCA_025355915.1. GTDB lineage: Bacteria > Acidobacteriota > Holophagae > Holophagales > Holophagaceae > Geothrix. Next base: position 14,998 of record JANXYT010000090.1, on the reverse strand, counting down.
AGGACGCCTTTGTGGCCTTCGCCAACAAAGTGCCCTTCTACGGCTCGGTGTTTCTCTGCATGGACGATGCGAACGCCGCCGCCGTGCGCCCCCGTCTGAAGCGTCAGGTCCGCACCTACGGCACCCATCCCCAGGTGGACATCCGGGCCCGGGAGATCCGCCAGGAGGGTTTCCGCACGTACTTCAAGGTGACGGCCCACGGAAACGACCTGGGCGCCTTCAGTCTCGGCGTGCCGGGCCATCACATGATGCTGAATGCCCTGGCCGCCATCGGCATCGCGTTGGAACTCGACGTGGAGCCCGAAATCATCCATGCCAGCCTCGCCAGCTTCACCGGCGCCGACCGCCGCTTCCACCTGAAGGGGGAAAAGGGCGGCGTGCTCGTGGTGGACGACTACGGCCACCACCCCACGGAGATCACCGCGACCCTGGCCGGGGCCCGGGCCGGGTTCCCGGATCGCCGCATCGTGGCCGCCTTTCAGCCCCACCGCTACAGCCGCACGAAGGCCCTCCTCGACGAATTCGGGACCGCGTTTTTCGAAGCGGATGTCGTGGTGGTGACTGACATCTACCCCGCTGGCGAACAGCCCATCCAGGGCGTGGACGGTGCCGCTGTGGTCGAATCCTTGCGCACCCACGGCCAGAAGGACGTTCACCTGGTGGCACGCGTGGAGGATCTGCCGGAGGCCCTGAAGCGCCTCACCCGGGGCGGCGATCTGCTCATCACCTTTGGCGCAGGCTCCATCACCCAGGCCGGTCCGGCTTTCCTGGATCTGGCCTGAACCATGCGAAACCGAACCGCCCTGACCCTCCCCGCCCTGCTCTGTGCCGCGCCCCTGGCCGCTGGGCTGCCCTTGGGCCTGCTGCCCGCCTCCGACCACCGTCCCGAGGTACCGCAGCCGGAGCTTGGCGGCCGGTACACGCCGCACCCTGTCCTGCTGGCCTATGTGCGGGCCCTGGCCGCTGCTGCGCCGGACCGGGTGAGGCTGACCACCCTGAATGTCACGGAGGAGGGGCACGAACAGCCGTTCCTGGTGATCTCCTCCCCAGAAAACCTGAAGCGCCTCGCCGAATGGAAGGCCCTCAACGCGAAGCTGGCCGATCCGAGAACGTGTTCCGAGGACGAGGCCCGGCGCCTCACGGAGAGCAGCCCCGTCTTTGTCTGGCTGGGTTATTCGGTCCATGGATCGGAGGCCTCGGGATCCGAAGCGGCCCTGGCCGTGGCCTACCATTTCGCCGCGGCCCGCAGCCCCGAGGTGCTCAAGCAGCTGGACCGCGTCGTGATCCTCATGGATCTCACCCAGAACCCCGACGGTCGGGCCCGCCACCTCCAGGCGGTGGCCGAGGCCAGCACACCCTTCAACGCCAGCGATCCGTTGGACGCCCAGAACACGGCCCGCTGGCCCGGCGGCCGCTACAACCACCGGCTCTTCGATTTGAACCGCGATTGGGTCTGGCAGACCCAGGGCGAGACCCGGGCCAAGACCGCCGCGTTCCTGCAGTGGAATCCCCAGGTGGCGGCTGATTTCCACGAGATGTGGGCGGAGGCCACGTACTACTTCCCACCCACCATGCAGCCCATCCACGAAGGCCTGCCCGAGGCCTTCTCTGGACGGTGGCAGGCCGCCTTCGGCAAAGGCGTGGCGGGGGCTTTCGACGCCCACGGCTGGGCCTACTTCAGCCGCGATGTATTCGACCTCTTCTACCCCGGCTATGGGGATTCCTGGCCCACCTTCCACGGCGCCGTGGGCATGACCTTCGAGGTGTCAGGCCAGGGCGGCATGGCCTACCGACGGCAGGATGGGGAGGTTTTCACCCTGGAAAGCCGCCTCCAGCGCCATACCGCCTCCAGTCTCGCCACCGTGGCGACGGCAGCCAACGAGCGCCAGGCGCTGCTCTGGGATTTCCAACGGGCCCGTCGGGAACGCGTGGCCCTGGGGGACCGGGCTGGTGCCATTCTCCTGGCCGAAGGCGAGGATCCGGCGCGGACCCGGGCCCTCGCCGGCCTGCTTGAGCAGAACGGGATCGAGGTACTACGAACCACGGCGGAACTCCCCACCACCGGGCTCGAACCCATCGGCTTGGCCCAGGGCGTCAGCCTGCCCCCGGGCAGTTATCTGGTGCCGCTGAATCAGCCAACGGGCGCTCTGGCCCAGGCCCTGCTCGAAGGCGAGGCCCGCATGGGGCCCAAACCCACCTACGACATCACCGCCTGGAGCCTGCCCCTGGCCTTCCACGTGCCGGCCTGGCGGGCAAAGACGCGGCCCAGGATCGGTACCGCCCCCCTCGCGGCCGTTCCTGCATCCGAACTCGCGACGGCAGCCTGGGGCTACCTGATCCCCGCGGGATACGAAGGTGTGGAACGCACCCTCGCCACCCTGTTGCAGGAGGGCTTCAAGGCCACGGCCCTGGCGGAGCCGTCCGTGCATCAGGGCCGGCGCCTCGGCGCGGGCACCCTCGTCTGGCCCTCGCGCACGAACCCTCCGACCCTCAAGGCGCGGCTCCAGGGCCTTGCCCAGCAGAACCAGCACCCCGTGCTGCCCACGGACACGGCCCAGATGACCTCCGGACCCGACCTCGGATCGAACCGCGCCTTGATCCTGAAGGCACCGCGCATCGCCGTCCTAACCGATCGCCCTGCCAACCCGATGGCCTTCGGCGCACTGGCCCACACCCTCACCGAAGCCGGCTTGCCCTTTGTGCAGCTCCGCGCCGACCGCCTGGGCGCGGCCCCGCTGGCGCGCTTCACCCACGTGATCATCGTGGACGATGGCGCCCAGGGCAAGTCCTGGCAGCAGGTTCTGGGCGAGGGTGGCGCCGCCAAGTTGAAGGGCTGGATCGCGGAAGGCGGCAACCTGCTGGCCTTCCAGGGCGGCGCGGCCTATGCCTCCCGCGCGGGCTTGACGCCCACGGGCTACCACCTGCTGGCCAAGGCCGCCGAGGAAGCGCGCCTGAAGGAAAAGGATCCCAAACGGGAGGCGCCCAAGGGTGACCCCGCAGATCTGGTGCGCCCCTGGGACAAGCGGGAGGAGCGCACCCTCGAGGAAAGCATCCCCGGCGCCTTCCTGAAGGTCCGGGTGGATGGCTCGCATCCTTTGGCCTGGGGCCTGCACGCGGAGGGCGGCGCCGCCGTGCTCGACGTCAACGATCCCATCCTGGACCTCAGCCTGGGCGGCGAAAATCCCCTCCATTACGCCAAGGAGGAGCTCAAGGTCTCCGGGCTGGTGCCCAAATCCATGGAGGCGAAGCTGCAACAGACCGCCTACACCCTGCGGGAACGGTCGGGTCAAGGCGCCGTGATACTGGTGGCCGGCGATCCGGTCTTCCGGGCCCAGACCCCCTTCACCCGCCGCCTCCTCTTCAACGCCATCTTCTTTGGCGCCTACCACCCCGCCCCGGAGTAGAAGCCACCATGGGCCTTCGATTCACCCTCGCCATCACCGGAGCTTCGGGCTCGGCCTTCGGCCTGGCCACGCTCAAACGATTGTCCGCGAATCCAGCGGTGGAACAGGTCGCCCTGCTGCTGTCGCCCACGGGAAAGCGCTGCCTGCTGGATGAGACGGGCCTCACCGCGAAGGATCTGGCGGCCCTGCCGAAGGTGAGCCTGCGGGACGAGCGGGACCTGGGCGCAGACATCTCCTCGGGTTCCTACCGCCACGACGGCATGGCCATCGTGCCCTGCAGCGCGGGGGCCCTGGGCCGCATCGCCACGGGCGTGAGCGAATCCCTGGTGAGCCGCGCGGCGGATGTGTGCCTGAAGGAACGCCGCCCCCTGGTGCTGTGCCTCCGCGAAACTCCCTTGAACCGCACCCACCTGGAGAACATGCTGCGGGTCCATGACGCTGGCGCCGTGGTCATGCCCATCATGCCTGGCTTCTATAGCGCCCCGAAATCCCTGGACGATCTGTTTGACACGTTCGCCACGCGGGTGCTGGATCAGCTGGGTCTCTCTGAATCGGATGCACGGCGATGGAAAGGTTGAGTTCAACATCGGAAGTGGTGGTCCTCGGCAACGCCGGAGTCGACACGAACGTGTACCTTCCGGGCCAAGACGTGGACTGGTCGAGAGAGGCCAACTTCACCGAGAACCTCGACTACGTCGGCCAGGCTGGGGGCTACACCAGCCGGGGCTACGCCCAGCTGGGCCGGCGGACGGCCTTCATCGGCCACGTGGGCGACGATGCCCCTGGCGCCATGGTGCGGGAGGCCTTCACCAAGGATGGCATCGATCAAAGGGGTCTGTTCCTGGATCCCACCGGCACGGCCCGTAGCGTCAACATCATGTACCGGGATGGCCGGCGGAAGAACTTCTACGACGGAAAGGGACATGCCGCCCTCCGCCCCGACCTCGACCTCGACCTCTGCCGCAGCGTGATGGCTGGCGCGCGCCTCGCGCACGTCCACCTCCCGGACTGGGCCCGCCACCTGCTCCCCATCGCAAAGGAGCTGGGTTTGACGGTGGCCTGCGACCTCCAGGATGTGGTGGATCCCGAGGATCCCTACCGGCTGGATTTCATCCGGTTGGCCGACTTCCTGTTCTTCTCCGCGGCCAACCATGCGGATCCCACCCCACTGATCCAGGCCTTCCTCCGGGGCCGACCCGATCGCATCGTCATCGCGGGCATGGGCACCAAGGGGTGTGCCCTGGGGACTCGGGAGGGCATCCGTCATTTCCCGCCGGAACCTTTGGATCTCCCGGTGGTGGATACCAACGGCGCGGGTGACGCGCTGGCGGTCGGGTTCCTCACCAGTCATGTCCTGGAAGGTCGATCCTTGCCCGATTCCGTCCGGCGGGGCCAACTCGCGGCCCGGCACTGCTGCGCGCTGCGGGCCACCTCGGAGGGTCTTATCACCGCGGAACAATTGGAGCAACTGGCCGGGCGCGCAACCTGACGCCGTGCTTCCCCTGGAAGGGGTGACACGGTCAGCCCGCCCCCTCCATCAGCGCCTCTTCCTCGCGCTGGGCCTTGCGGGTGGCCCAGAAGGCCCACAGGGCACCCAGCGCCCCAGTGGTCGCACCCACGAACGCCAGCAGGAACATGCTGCCCCAGGAGAAGAAGCCCAGCCGGGCCAGTTCCACCAGCAGGGGTGAAATGCCCCCCACGCCCCGCGAGAGCGGCAGCCAAAGGCCGAAAAGGCCCAGCAGCGCCAGGACGCTGCCGCCCAAGCCCAGGAAGGCGCCTTCCAGCAGGAGCGGGGTGCGGATGAAGCCTTCCGAGGCGCCGACCAGGCGCATTATCGTGATCTCCTCCTCGCGGGCGAGGATGCTCATGCGGATCACGTTGCCGGTGGCGAAACCGGCGGCCAGGAGCAGCACGACGCCGAGGGTGGCCAGGGCGGATCTCAGCAGCTTTGCCATCCGCTGGAGGTTCTCAAGGCGTTCCTGGTCCACCAGCACGTCGCCCACGCCGGGCATTCCCCGCAGGCTTTCACCCACTTCCACCGCCCGCCCCCCGGAGGCCAGGTCCGGTCGAAGCGACAACTCCAGGCTTTCGGGCAGGGCATCCTGGCCCGCGCTTTCCAGTAAAAGACCGGCTTCGCGGGTGGCCAACAGGAACCGCTTGCGGTTCTCCCCGGCGGAGATCCGGCGGACCTCCCGGAACCGGGGATCGCGCTTCAGGCGGGCCTCGGCCTCATCGAGCGATCGGCCCTCGGCCGCATAGGCCACGATCTTGGACATGCCTTCGAGGCGGCCCACGAACCGGTCCAGGCTTTCCACCAGCAGCAGCCCGCCGCCCGCCAGCAACAGACCCGAAGCCAGGGTGAGCACCGCGAACAGGTACTGGCCACGGTGCCGGTAGAGATCCCGAAGCACGTCCTGGAGCAGCAGGCCCATCAGACGCAGGGTCGTCACGAAGCGTTCCCGTCCACGGCCACGCCCTTGAGGATCGACCCGGTGGGTATTACCGTGACGGCCTTGGCGGCCATACCTCCCAGGGGCGCCTTCCAGATGAAAAGGGTGCCGTACCCCACCGTGCCCTGCCCCCGCAAGCCCACCAGCCAATCCTTGGTCCCCGGATGGGAGAGCACCCTGAGATCCGGCTGGCTCGTGGCGCTGCCGAGGCTGAAGGAAGGGGCCTGGTTATAGGATTGGCCGAACTGGCCCGTGCGGAAGACTTGAATGGGCGCCGCGGTACTCACCGCATCGGTGTTATGGCGCGCCACGAACAGATTGCCATTGCCCGTGTCGAGGGCCAGGGTGCCGTAGATGCCGAGGGTGGTCAGATTGCCGAGGATGACCTGCGAGGCATCGAAGGCTGAGGGGTTCCCCTTGCGCAGGCGCGGGCCGGTCAGCGCATCCATGCCCACGGGGTTGCCATCCGCCATAAAGGCGTAGACCACCCCAGCGGCCGCGGCCACGCCCGTACCACCCGTGTCTCCGCTCAGTTGGAGGGCTTGCAGGGGGACGGACGCGTCCTGAAACTGGTTGCTGGCGCTGGCCACGCCCCAGATGCGGGTTCCGTTGTCTCCGGTCTCGGTGATGTAGAGGCTGTCGCTCTGCCCGTCGAGGCTGGCCTGGCCGAACTTCCCGTTGGTGAGGCGGTCACTGCTGGACAGGCGGAAGGACACCACATCCACCGTGGGCAGGGTTCCCGTCTGGGACCGGATTCGGCTCACCCGCACGATGTCGCCCGTATCGGACACCAGGTAGAGGATTCCCCGCTGGCTGTCGAGGCACAGCCCCCCCCAGGCCAGGTTGGTGACCTTGGTGAAGAGACTGGAACTGATCTGGTAGGTGGGGGCGGGTGTGGTCGTGCTGTCGTACAGCGCGTTCAGGTCCGTCCAGACAAACACCTTGCTGCTCGTGGAGTCGAAGGAATAAAGGGCCACCCCGGCGGTGCCCCCGGAAGCGCTCCCCGGGTCCTTGCATCCCGAGACCAGCAGCAGAAACGAGGCCGCGAGGCCGAACAGAAAACGCGATGTGATCATGGGAGGCCTATTTGGTGGTGAAGAGGGCCTTCAGGTGCGTGTTCAGGGTGCGCACCATATCGGCGTCACAACCCGCGTCCACGGCGCCACGGCTGATGGCCAGGGCGAGCCCCTTCACGGCCTCAGGGCCATCGCCGGAGATGATCTGCTGGGTGGCCTTGGCCTGGAGCCGGTTCACCATGTCGTGCTCGGCCTCGGGCAGGACCATCTTGGCGGCCTGGGCGATGCGTTGGGTGAAGTTCATCAGCTTGACCATCCGCTGGGGATCGTCGAAGGCCGGCCCGGGGGTCTTGGGGGGTGCGACCCGGGGAGCCTCCCCGGCGATGCCGCCCCCCACGGTTTCGGGCAGCGGTTCATCGTTCTCGGGAAAGCCCTGCATGTGCGGAAGGGGAGGCGGGGCCTGAATGCGCACGATGGCGGTCTCATCCTCCCGGGATTCCGGTATCACCGGGCCCGAAGGGGACCCGGGACCGGTGCCCAGGAGCATGGACACCGGAATGAGTTCCTTGGCGGGCTCGGCGACCGGGGCTTCCGCTTTCGGCGGCTTGCCCGAACGAAGGCCTTTCATCACCACATGCCCCGCCATCACGAGGCCGTAGAGATCTTTCGCCACGGTGAGTACCGGTTTCTCCATCACCTCGGCCAGTTCCGCCACGCTGTAGTAGCCGGTGGTCAGCCTCAGAACCTTGGTTTCGCGAGGGTTCACGCCCTGGGGTGTCTCGCCGGGGAGCAGGGTGGAGGCCGGATAGAGATCCACCGAGGGAACCTTCTGGCTGATGACGCGCCATTCGTCCATGCGCCGCCCCAGCTCCATCAGGATGGAAGCAATGGGCTTGGTGATGGTGACCGGAACCTCGGACACCATCTCCTCGAAGCGGTACGAACCGTCGAGCCAGAGGGCCACTTCCATGAGGGCCTCGAAGCCTTCCCCGGAGTGGGTCACCGCATGGATGATCCGCCCATCTTTCAAATAGATCCGCGCCTTGGAGGCCTCTTGCTGCACATGGAAGCAGCCGGATTTCCCGCCCTGGCTCACGAGCTGGATGATATCGGGCAGCGGCGCCTCGCGCATGGAGCCTTGGATCACACCCTGGGACATGGGCTGTTCCTCTCTCGGGAAGGATGAATAAGATGCCCAACCTTACCATGGAGTACTCCCTTACCGCGGAGTGCGCCCGTTGGAGCTTGTCGCACAACCCGCTGGGGTCGCGCTGGGAGCGTCGGCCGAGCATGGCAAGGAGGGCGACCGCAGGCATGGTGGTTCCATGCCGAGGGAGACCGACGACGCCAGGCGACGGCCGCCGCCCCGGCCCTTCGGGACAGCGGCCAACCCCGCGCCCAGCTTCGTTAGCGCGCTCGAACGATGTCCCGCATCGCCCTTCGCACGCTGCCTTGCTGATTCACGGGGTTGGCCGCTGTCGCGACCCCAGGGGGTTGTGCGACAAGCTCCTTCCCCCGGAGGGTCTCCTGAGCGATGCTGGGGTTCTATGAGCACCCGCACCGACTCCCCCTTCGCCTCCATTGAGGAAGCCATCGAAACAATCCGGCAGGGCCGCATGGTCGTGGTGGTGGACGATGAGGACCGGGAGAACGAGGGCGACCTCACCCTGGCCGCCGAGCACGTGACCCCTGAGGCCATCGCCTTCATGGCCACCCATGGCCGGGGCCTGATCTGCGCGGCCATGGAAGGCCCGGTGCTCGACAGGCTCCAGATCCCCCTCATGGTCCGGGATAACACCAGCCCCTTTGAAACGGCCTTTTGCGTGTCCGTCGAAGCCCGGGAGGGCACCACCACCGGCATCAGCGCCCACGACCGTTCCCGGACCATCCAGGCGCTCATAGCTCCCGACGCCAAGCCCCAGCACTTCGTGAAGCCAGGCCACGTGTTCCCCCTGCGGGCCCGGCCCGGAGGGGTGCTCACCCGCACGGGCCAGACCGAAGCCAGCGTGGATCTGGCGCGCCTGGCGGGCCTCCACCCCAGCGGTGTCATCTGCGAGATCATGAAGGATGACGGCACCATGGCCCGAGTGCCTGACCTGGTGCCGTTCTGCCGCCAGCACGGCCTGCCGCTGGTGACTGTGGCGGATCTCGTGGCCTACCGCCTCCGCCAGGAACCCCTGGTGAAGCCCCTGGAAGTACGCACCATGGCCAGCACCTGGGGCCAACTCAAGGTGCACCGGTTTGAGAGCCTGCTGGATGGTGGCAGCCACCTGGCCTTCGTGCTGGGCGATCTGGCCGCGGGCGGTGAGCCGCCGCTGGTCCGAGTTCATGTGGAAACCCTCCCCGACGACCTGCATGGCTTCGAGACCGGTCTCTTCCAGAAGGCCATGGCGGTGCTCGCGAAGGAGGGGCGAGGAGCCTTGGTGTATCTGCGCCGGCACGCTCATACCCCCGGCGTGGCGGATGAAGGCCCGATTGCACCGCAAACCATGAGCGACCGGGATTTCGGCGTGGGCGCCCAGATCCTTCGCCAACTCGGCATTGGCAAAATGCGCCTCCTCAGCAGGCACGAAACCAAGTACATTGGGCTCCGTGGCTTCGGCCTTGACCTTTGCGCCCATGTGCCTTTGGAACCTCCCGCGGCCCACCCCTCCAGGAACAGCATTGATCGACGCAGTCTTTCTCACCCAGTCACCCCTGTTCCGGAACCTGGACGAGACGGAGCGTGCCCAGATTCTCATCATCGGTCAAAGGCGCAGCTGCAAGAAGGGAGAGATCCTCTTCCGCGAGGGGGACGCCGGTGACGGCCTCTTCATAGTCGTGCAGGGGTCGGTGCGCATCTCCAAACAGAGCGCCAGCGGCGAAGAGGCTCTGGCGGTACTGGAACCCCCGGCTTTTTTCGGTGAAATGGCGCTGATCGACTTTGCGGCTCGAGCCGCCGACGCCATCGCCAACGAAGACACCGAATTGTTCTTCCTCCCGCTCCAGGAACTCCGGTCCCTGATCGAAGCCCAGCATCGGATCGCCCTGAAGATCCTCTACGCGCTGTGCGAAGTGCTTGCCCAGCGGCTGCGGGAAACCAACGAGCGTTACATGGGCATCTTCACCATCGCCCAGTGGGGCGGATCCAATCCGGCCTGCCCCATCCCCATTCCCTGAATTTGAAAGGAGTTTCCATGTCCGAGCTCGTTGCCCACATCACCGACGCCGAATTTCCCCAGGCCGTCGCCCAGGGCGTCACCCTCGTGGATTTCTGGGCCCCCTGGTGCGGCCCATGCAAGATGATCGCCCCCGTCCTTGACGAGCTGGCCGCCGAGATGCAGGGCAAGGCCAAGTTCGTGAAGATGAACGTGGATGAGAACCCCCAAGTGGCCGGCCAGTTCGGCATCATGAGCATCCCCACCCTCATCGTCTTCAAGGACGGCAAGCCCGTGAACAAGCTCATCGGCGGCCAGCCCAAGCCCCAGCTCAAGGCGTTTGTGGAAGCTGCGTTCTAGCAGCTCTCAGCTGTCAGCCATCAGCTATCAGTGAGCGCCGGGGCGACCCGGCGTTTTCTTTGGCCGATAGCCGACAGCTGATAGCTGATAGCTATTTCCTCCGCAGCACCATCCGGATCTGGTTGCCTCTCTCATTGAAGTGGACCTCGTCCATCACGAGCAGGATGAGGGGCAGGCCGCGTCCGCAGTGGGGGACCATCTCGGAATCTCCCGGCAGCGGTAACATCCGGCTGGCATCGAAGCCCCTTCCCTCATCGTTGATCTCCAGGTCGAACCGCTCCGTGTCCATGGCAAGACGGACTTCGATGAGCCGCCCAGCATAGACAGGATCCACCATCCGTTCCTCACGCAACTTGAGGTAGAGGTCCTCCTTCGCGAGGAGATCGCCCTTGAGGCTCGATTCCAGTTCGAGGTTCCCGTGTTCCAGGGAGTTCACCAGGGCCTCGTGGAAAGCCATGGCGATGACGTCCAGGTTGCTCATGGACGCGAACCCCATGGGCACCAGACGATCCGTCAAGTGACGCACAAGGCCGGGCACATCGAGTTCATCGGACCGGAAGAGGAAATGGCGCCGTTCGTTCACCAGGCCCCGCAGCCCCTCGTCGGCCACGCGGAATTCCCGGTGCAGGTCCACCAGGTGGAACACGCTCTGCACCAGGTCCCGGATGGCGATGGGCTTCATGAACAGGTTCGACGCCCCCATGCGCATGGCCCGGATGGCGTAGTCCACCGACGCCTGGCCCGTCATCAGCACCACAGGAAGGTGAGGCTGCAGAGTCTTCACCTTGTGGATGACGTCGAAGCCGTCGAGACCTTCCATGTTGATGTCGGTGATGACCAGGTCGAACTCTGGGGCGGACGGATTCTGCAGCAAGTCCAGGGCCTGGGCTGGGTCCGGATAGGCGTACACCTCCATCCCGTAGTGCGCCAGTGCCGAATGCACCATATCCAGTACTTCTGGATCATCGTCGATCAGCAGGATGTTGACGTTCCGCCGGTTCATGGGACTCCATAGGGAAAAAGTCTATCCAAGCGGGAGATAGGGCGCGATCAGCTCCCAGGTTCGGTCCAGGGCCCCGGTCAGCGACTCCGGTAGCAGGGTACCCGGTTCAGGCCTGAGGGGCGCCGTCGTGAGCGCCGTCTGAATCCGGAACCCGAGGCGGTCCGCTTCCGCCACCTCGAGGCGTCCCTCCCTCACCAGCGGCGGAACCAGGTCCTCGAAATTGGAGAATCCGGGGCCGATGAGGGTGGGAACGCCCGCCCGGACGGGTTCCAGAGGATTGTGTCCCCCGGAAGCGGCCCAGCCTCCGGCCACCAAAGCCACCGTGCCTTCCGCGTAGGCGGATGGCAGTTCCCCCAGGGTGTCGAGCAGCAGGACATCGGTTCCCCGCCAGGTGGCCTCGTCCGGCCAGGGCTCGGAAGCCCGGCGGAAGGCGAGCCCCTGCACCGCAAACCTTCTGGCCACGGCATCGAAGCGCCGGGGCTGCCGGGGCGCGAGAATCAGGCGCAACTCCGGCGCAGTGGCCCGCGCGACCTGCCAGGCCTCCAGCACCAGATCCTCCTCACCCTCCACGGTGTTGCCGGCGACCAGCACGGGGAAGCCCGCCCAGGCGATCCGAAGCGCAGCCCAACCGGCATGCAGCGGTCGCGGCGGGGGAAGGTCGGCCTTGAGGTTGCCGCCCAGGTGCACCTCCGGGGCCCCCAGGCGGCGGAAGGCCTCGGCGCTGGCCTCGTCCCGGGCGGCCACCTGCGTGAGCCGCGAGGCCGCACGGCGCAACCAGGGTCCTCCGCGCTGGAGGGTCTTCTCCGTCAACCGCCCATTCACGACGAGGCGTGGAATGCCCCGGGACTCGAGCGCTTCCAGCAGGCCCGGCCAGAGTTCCGTTTCCAGCGCGAGAAACGCTCCGGGCTGATGGCGAAAAAAGGGCTCCAAACCCCTGGGGTCATCCAGGGGAAAGGCGCCGCCGGTGATTCGTCCCGTGCCTCCATCCCAGTGCGGGAGCCGCCGAGCCAGCAGGTCGAGTCCCGCAAGGGTGCCGGTGCTCACGTGGACGCGATGACCGGTCTCGCGCAGGCGCTCCACCAGCCCGTCCGCCAGCAACAGCTCGCCCATGCTCACCGCATGCAGCCAGATCCAATGCCCCGCGGGAAGGTCTGGTGCCTCCGCCTCCACCCGCACCCGCCAGGATTCCGGCACCCCCCGGGCACAGGCTCGGGCCGCAGCCCCGGCCAGGGAAACGGCCAGACGATAGCTGAGATCGAGGGTATCCACGAATCCACGCTCTCATGAATCGAGGAGCGGCTGCATCATGGATGGATGGACTTTCGCGCCCCCCTGGAGATCCTCATCGTGACCGGCCCCCTCGGCGCCGGTAAGACCACCGCCGTGAACCGTCTCCTGAAGACCGAAGTGGCCGCCGGCCGCCGGGTGGCGGTGCTCATCAACGAGTTCGGCGCCATCAGCGTGGATGGCACCCTGGTGGACGCGGAGCGGCCCGAGCTGGTGGGGGTGGAGAACCTGGTGAACGGCTGCGTCTGTTGCAGCCTGCGGAACGATGTGATCGCCACCCTGAAGGGCTGGTGCGACCAGGCCGAAGGCCAGCGCCCCGAGCGCGTGGTGTTGGAAACCACGGGCCTCGCCGATCCCACGGATCTCCTCGACCTTGAGCAGGAACCGGCGTTGGAGGGTCGCCTGCGGCTGGCGGGCCTGCTCACCGTGATCTCCTGTCTCGCCCCCGTGGATCAGGTCCGAACCAGGCCCCTGCTCCATCGCCAGGCGGCGCTGGCCAGCCTCATCCACCTCAGCAAGGCAGATCTCGACCCCTCCGCGGCTGTCGCCTGGGAGAGCGAACTGCATACCGCCTTCCCCCAAATCCCACTGGTGCATACGCGGCATGGCGTGGCCCCCGAGGGCAGCCCCGATCCCTGGCTGGGGGACGTCCAGCCGCTGCCGGAAGGCTGGGCCCCCAGTGACGGCCTCAGCTTCGCCGAAGCACGCGCCCTGACGCTGCACTGGGACCATCCGTTGGATCCCGCGGCCCTGGAGGCCCTCCTCCTCGCCCCGCCGGCTCAAGGTGAATTGCTGCGCGCAAAAGGCGTCTGCGCGTTCGCCGGCTGGGCCCTGCGCCAGGATGGCAGTGACCGCTGGGCCTTCCAGCTGGCGGATGGCCGGCTGGAGATCTCGCCGCTGCCCTTGCTCTCGGATGGCTCTGCGGCAGTCTGTGCCGCGGTCGTCATCGGCACGGGCCTTGATGCTGCCCATTGGAAGAAAGCCTTGCGCGCCCTCGAACGACCTCCCGAAGGCCAACGCCACAAAGTCATTCTCTAGCGCAGATCTGGTTCGGCAGGAGCCAGATCTGCGCCCGGCTTGGTATCATCCCTTTTCCCCGATATTCGGGATCGCAAGGAGCAGGTGTGGATCAGGTGCTCGACTTCATGGCCAAGGAACTCAAACTCCCCCGCGCGGGCGTGGCCGCCATCGTGGCGCTGTTGGAGGAGGGCAATACGCTGCCCTTCATCGCCCGCTACCGCAAGGAAGCGACCGGTTCCCTCGATGAGGTGGCCATCCGGGCCGTGGAGGACCGCTACGCCTACTACAAGGACTTGCTGGACCGCCGCAAGACCGTGCTGAAATCCATCGACGAACAGGGCAAGCTCCCGCCGGAGCTGAAGGCCAAGATCGAGACCACCTGGGTAAAGGCGGAACTCGAGGATCTCTACCTTCCCTTCAAACCGAAGAAGCGCACCAAGGCTACGGTGGCGCGGGAGCGGGGTCTGGAACCTCTGCTGGATTCCCTGCTGGCCGATGACAGCGGTGCCGATCCTTTCCTTATCTCGGAGCCCTTCATCAAGGATGAGGACGGTCTGCGGTCGCCTTCCGAATGCATGGAGGGCGCGGGCCACATCCTGGCCGAGCGCCTGACGGAGGATGCCGCCGTCCGCGCCTGGCTGCGCCTCGAATTCCATGAGCATGGCGTCCTGAAATCCGAGATCCGGGAGGAGCGCAAGGCCGATCAGGCGGCCCTGCGGTTCAAGCCCTACTTCGATTTCTCCGAGGCCATCCGCAAGATCCCCAGCCACCGCCTGCTGGCCCTGCGGCGGGGCGAGAAGGAGAATATCCTCTCCGTGAAGCTGTTGGTGGATCGCGAGACCTTCGTCACCCAGCTGGTGTCCAAGGTTCAGGTGAACCCGGGGAGTGGGTACCGCCGGTTCCTTCACGACGTGGCGGGCGATGCCTTCGACCGTCTGCTGGCGCCCACCATCGAATCCGAGGTTCGCTACGAGGCCAAGAAGAAGGCCGACGCCGAAGCCATCAAGGTGTTCCAGACCAACCTGGACCACCTGCTGCTGGCGCCCCCCGCGGGCCAGCGCTGCACCCTGGGCGTGGACCCTGGCATCCGCACGGGCTGCAAGCTCGTGGTCATCAACCGCCTGGGTCAGCTGGTGCAGAACGACGTCATCTATCCCCTGGAACCCAAGCGCGATCTGGAGGGCAGCCGGGCCCTGCTGGAGAAGCTGTGCACCGGGAATCCCATCGAAGCCATCGCCATCGGCAACGGCACCGGCGGCCGCGAGGTGGAGGCCTTCATCCGTGAATGGCTGAAGGAAACGAACCGCACCGATCTCATCTG
>JANXYT010000054.1 GCA_025355915.1 Holophagaceae bacterium | reverse complement strand
ACTCCGCCTTCCAGGGACGCCAGGTTGGCTTCCATCGCATCGCGGGTCGGGTTGCGCACGCGGGCGTAGTCGAAGCCCTTGTTCTGGCCAATCCCCTCCTGCACGTAGGTGCTCGTGAAGAACACGGGCGTCATGATGGCGCCGGTGGTGGGATCCGGCGTCTGGCCAGCGTGGATGCAACGGGTGTCGAAGCGGCCTTCGGGATTCATGGGACCATCCTTCCGTGATCCTTCAGTCTGATGGAGTGCCGCCATGAGGAAAAGCATTGCCTCCATTTGCGCGGTTATGGCCCTCCTGGCTTGCCGATCTGACAAACCTGAGGACCAGATTCGCAAGGCCTTCGAGGCCTGCCGCGCCGCGGTGGAAGCCGGAGACGCGGCCGCGGCCACCGCACCGCTCGATCCCGCCTTCCGTGGTCCCGATGACATGAACCAGGCCACCGCCCGGCTCTTTCTCCTGGGCACCTTCCGGCAGGAGAAGGTCGGCGTGACCGTGGTCCGCAACGACGTGGCCGTGCGGGGAAACGAGGCCCTTCAGGAAGTGGATCTGCTCCTCACCGGGCGCAGCGGCGGACTGTTGCCCCAGGATGCCTCACGCTGCAGCTTCCGTTTGCGCTGGCGCAAGGCCAAAGGGGATTGGAACCTGCTGGAACTTCAGTCCCTCGATGGCCGCTGACGGGGCCGGACGCTTTAGAGCCCCAGAAATTCCATGAACTCGCTGTGGAGGTCCAGCGGAAGGCGGCAGGCCCGCACCTCCTCCTTCACTAGCTGGTCGCACCGGGGAACCGACTTCATCTCGCCGGGTAGAATGCCGCGGTCCCGGGCCTGCCGCAGCGTCTCCATCACCGCGTCCATCCGCCCCAGCCGATAGTGGGTGACGAGCAACATGGCGTGGGCCTTGGCGTTGGCAGGATCGATCTCCAGGGCTTTGAGCAATTGGTACCGGGTGGTCTCCAGGACATCCTTGCGTACATCGGCCCGGTCGTAGGGGCCCGTGTCGACAGCCGCCTGAGTGCCCGTGGTCCCCTCGCGGGCCACAGGCCGGAGGAACGACCCAACCATAGGTGAGGGAGCCCGACCGGATGACGCCGCAGAGGGAGCGGGGCGCACGATGGGAAGGCCTCGCGGCGGCGTGGGTGGCGTGGGACCTCGGCTGAAGTCGGAGCGATCGACCCTGAAGGCCGTCGTGGGTTGCTCCTGCGCCCAGCGCCAGGCGGTGTCCTTGGCCTCGCGCAACACGGTGGCCAGCTCGTCCGCGGTCTGGAAACGGTTGGCCGGGTCCTTCGATAACGCTCGGTTCAGGATGCCCTGCACGTCGCGGCTGATGCCCTGGTAGGCGTTGGGCGGCAGGGGCGGCGGCGACTCGTGCAGCAAACGGTAGATGACCGAGCCGGGGCTGGGTCCGTCGAAGGGCGGGATGCCCACCAGGGCTTCATAGAGAATCACCCCGACGGCGAAGAGATCACTCCGTGAATCCGGGCGGCCACTCTGCAGGTACTCCGGGGCCATGTAGTTCACCGTTCCAAAGACCGTGCCTTCATCCGTTTTGTCGGAATTGAGGACCTTGGCCACCCCGAAATCCAGGACCTTGGCCTGGAGCGTCCTCCCGTCCCACACCACGCGGATATTCGACGGCTTGATGTCGCGATGCAGGATCTGGTGCCGATGGGCCGTGCCGAGGGCATCGCAGACCTGGGCCAGCACTTCGAGGGTGTCCCGGGGCGTCAGCGTTCCGGCCCGGATCAGCGTGCCGAGATCCTCGCCTTTCACCAGCTCCATGGCCAGGTAGAGCACACCCTGTTCTTCCCCGAGTTCGTGAACCGTGACGATATTGGGATGGTTCAGCATGCCCGCAGCGTGGGCTTCCGTGGCGAAGCGCTTCCGGGCCTCGGGTCCCATGCTCGCCGAGGTGTGGATGACCTTGATGGCCACCTCGCGGCCGAGGATCGGGTCCCGGCCCACATAGACCTCACCCATGCTTCCCTGGGCAAGCAAACGGAGGATTTCGAACTTGCCAAGGCGCGTCAACACGGGGATTCCCGGACGATGAGTCTCCGATCATCCGACGGGCATGGAGCCCCCGTCCAGGCCTTTTTGCCCAGGGCGTCTGTCCTACCCAGGTTGAACGGCTCGAGGGTCATTGTTCGAGCGACCGCAGCCAGGCCTCGTCCCGCACCGGGATGCCCAGGGAATCGGCCTTGGCCAGCTTGGACCCGGCTTTTTCGCCCGCCAGCAGCAGGGTGGTCTTGGCGGACACCACCCCCGTCACTTTCGCACCCAGTCGCTTCAGCCAGGCCTCCGCCTCCTCCCTAGACAGCGTGGGGAGCGTACCGGTCACGACGGCCACATCGCCAGAAAGCGGCAACCCCGTGAGGTCCCGGAGCGCAGGTGGCGTCGGCCGCACGCCCAACCCGGCGAGCCTGGCAGGCAGATCCGGATGCAGCGAAGCGAAGCCACGCAAGGCGGCAGCCACCTTCGGCCCCACCTCCTCCACGGCCTGCAGCCGGTTCTCGTCGGCGACCCACAGCGCCTCCATCGATGGATGGGCTTCGGCCAAGAGCTCCGCCGTGCGGGCCCCCACCATGGGAATGCCGAGGGCATGGAGCCAGCGCGCCAGGGGCTTGAAACGGGCCGCGTCGAGGGCCTCCATGACATTCTGCGCGGACTTCTCGGCCATGCGCTCCAGACCGGAGAGGTAGGCCAAGCCCTGCTTCGGTTCCAGGAACAGCGTGAAGATCTCCCAGGGCTGGCTGAACCGGTTCGAGGCCACCAGCTGTTCCACCAGCGCCTCGCCCATGCCTTCGATGTCCAGGGCAGCCCGCCCTCCGAAATGCACCAGTCGCGCCACCAGCTTGGCGGGGCACTCGGGGTTGAGGCAGCGGATGGCCACTTCCTCCTCGTCCGTTTTGCCGACGTCACCCGCGCACACGGGACAGACGGCGGGGATGACCGGCGCCGGAAGGTCGCGGGCTTCCTCACCGGGCACCAGGGCGACCACCTTGGGAATGACCTCCCCGCCCTTTTCGATGAACACTCGATGGCCGATCTTCAGTCCGAGCCGGGCCAACTCATCCGCATTATGAAGCGTGGCCCGGCGCACGGTGGATCCCGCCACTTCCACCGCCTCCAGCTCCGCCACCGGGGTGAGCTTGCCCGTCCGGCCCACCTGCCAGGTGATGCCCAGCACGGTGGTCGTTACCTGCGTGGCTGGATACTTGAACGCGATGGCCCAGCGGGGGATGCGGTCGGTGGCGCCGAGGCGCTGCTGCACGTTGAAATCCAGCACCTTCAGCACCACACCGTCGGTATCGAAGGGCAGCTTCAACCGCCCTTCGGCCTGAGCCTCGATGAAGCGAAGCATGTCCTCCATCGACCCGAATGCTTGAGCGGGCATCCGAGTGAATCCCCAGGTCTCCAGCAACGCCATGGCGGTGCTCTGGTCGGTTTGTGTTGGCGCGGGCCAGGTGTCATCCCACAGCGCCTGCCAGGGCAGGAAGGACAATCCCCGTGCGGCCACCTCCCGGCTGTCCAGCAGCTTCATGGTGCCGCTGGCGGCGTTGCGAGGGTTGGCGAACCGGAGCTCGCCGCGGGCGTCCCTCTGGCGGTTCAGTGCTTCCCAGCGCTTGCGGGAGAGGAAGACCTCGCCCCGCACCGTGAGGCGCTCCGGCGCATCGCTGGGCAGCACCAAGGGGATGTCGGCGATGGTCCGGGCGTTCTCCGTCACCCGTTCGCCGGTCTCGCCATCCCCCCGGGTGAGGGCCTCCACCAGCGCCCGTTTTTCGTAGCGCAGCGACAAGGAAAGGCCGTCCACCTTGAGCTCGGCGGCGTAGCGTGGTTCGGCGTCGGGCGCCAGCTTGCGCCATTTCGTTTCCCAGTCGCGCAGCTCGTTTTCAGAATAGGCGTTGTCGAGGCTGAGCATGGGTACGGTGTGGCGCCGCTTCTCGAAGCCATCCACCGGCGGCGCACCCACGCGTAGCGTCGGGCTGTTGGGATCGGCCAAGTCTGGATGGGCCACCTCGAGGGCTCGCAGTTCCTGCTCCAGACCATCGTACTCGGCGTCGGCGATCAAGGGCTGGTCCAGCACGTAGTAGCGGTGGCGGTGCATGCGCACCTGATCCGCCAGATCCTTCATGCGTTGCCGTAGGTCCGTCATTTCACCCTCGATCGATGCAGGATGCCCATGATGAGGCCCAGCGCCAGAAAGAAACTCAAGGTGCTGCTGCCGCCCGCACTAAAAAAGGGCAGCACCATGCCCTTGTTGGGCAGCGCACCGGCCACCATGCCCA
>JANXYT010000007.1 GCA_025355915.1 Holophagaceae bacterium | reverse complement strand
CCCAGGCGGGTTACATCGGCGACCGGGTGACCTATCGCGTGGTGGCCCAAGGCAGCGGCCATGCCTACCAATGGCTCCGAAACGGCGCCGCCATTTCCGGGGCCACGACTGATACCTTTGCCCTGCCGGTTCTGGCCGTGGATGATCAAGCCCGGTACAGCGTCCGGGTGACGGCCTCCACGGGAGGCATCACCACGAGCCCGGAGGCGCTGCTGGACGTGCTCTATGCGGACCCGGCCGTGGTGGCGGGCCATGACCACACCCTGGCCATCACCACCAAGGGCAAGGTCTACGCCTGGGGCGTGGGCGGCAATGGCCAACTCGGTTTGGGCGACTACCAGGCTCGCATGGTGCCCACGGCCGTGACCCTGCCGGGACCCGCAGTGCAGGTGGCCGCGGGCTGGGGGCACTCCCTCGCCCTGCTCGTCGATGGCCGCGTGTTCGCCTGGGGGAACAACCTCAACGGCCAGCTGGGCGATGGCACCACCACCATGCGGAACACGCCTGCAGCGGTCCCTGGGCTCACCGGTGCGACGTTCATCACCTGCGGCTACAACCACAACCTGGCGGCCAAGTCGGATCAATCCATCTGGATGTGGGGCTACAACTCCCACGGGCAGCTCGCCCAGGGCGACAAGGTCAACCGCCTGAGCCCGGTGTCAATTCCCGCCGCCGCGTCCCAGATCGCCGATGTGGCCCTGGGGGAACTACACACCCTGATCCTGCTGACGTCCAACTCACTGTTCGGCAGCGGCGACAATGGCTACGGCCAGCTGGGACTGCCCGTTTCCAGCGGTGAACACCTGACCTTGACCTCCCTCGCCGGTGGCGTGAAGGGGGTGCGGGCCTTCTCCCTTTATTCGGTCTCCCTCGGCACGGACGGGGTGGCCTATGGCACCGGGGAGAATGTGTACGGGCCCTTGGGGGATGGCAGCACGACCACCCGGTATGCCTGGGTGCCCATGAACACGGGCGGCCTGCCCGCCGGGACCACCCTGAAGGATGTGGTGCCAGGCCAGTACCACACCCTGTTCCTGGGAACCCAGGGAAGCCTCGCTTCGGTCGGCTACAACTATTACGGCCAGCTGGGCTTGGGCACGGCCACCACGACTTCGTACACCACCTCCCAGGGGATCACCGGGCTCAACGCCCTTTCGGTGAGCGCGGGGTCCCAGTCTTCTTATGCACTCTTGCCCGACCTCACAGTGAAGGCTTGGGGCTACAACAACAACGGGCGCCTGGGCGACGGCACGGCCACGGACCGGCCTGCGCCCACGAGCGTTCCAGGGTTCTTCCTGGGGCCCATCCCGACTGGGGTTCCCATCGTCGTACCTAGAATCGAAGGTGTGGGACTGGTCCGGCGCTGAGTGCCCCTTTTGGGCACGCCAGGGCGTTCACCACGGCCTCTCCGTTCCCCCATTTAACTTTCTCTCCCTGCGCCTTCCTGCCTTGTGGCTCCCAGCCGCAGGATCCCCCTTCGTCCAACCCAAACCGAGGAGTCTCGCCATGACCCGCGCAAAGCTTCTTCTCGCCCTTCTCACCGTCGCCCTTTCCGCCCAGGTGAATCCCAACCTCGAACCGCGCAAGCCCTTCCCCCTGTTGGAACGCCCCTTTGTGCCGATCAAACCGGGCGTGTTCAAGCCGGAGGGGCCCCTCTCAATTGGAGACTTGTATCAGCCGACCTGCGCCCCAAATGAGGAGATCACGCGCTGGGTGGGATCCAAGGCCACCTTCGATCGGATCGAACGTCCCATGGACGGATCGCACCCATACTTTGCCACCCTGGGATGGCCTTCGGTCATGGCTTCGGATGGCAACTCAAGGGTGTGGTTCGTGGAAGCGGATTTCACCGTCCGCCTGGCCACCACCGGCGGAATCCACACGGTCGCCTACCCGTACTGGGTCACGGGGCATTCGGGAGGAGTTCTCCTCCCCGGCACGGTGACGGCCATGGCCTACGATGAACGCCGGCGGGCCCTGTTCGTCGGGCTGGACAACTACGGGATCCGATCCATCAATGGCACCTCAATCTCGAGCTGTGTCGAGGCGAATGGGAGCCAGGATGGGCTGATCTGGGCGGGAGGAACGGCCAGCGTCGGTTACATCCAGGCGTTGGCTTCGGATTCCGTGCAGGACCGGCTCTTCATGCTGGACGATGGGGCCATCCGCGTCCTGGATCTCCTCCCGGGAAACCTCAGCACGCTGAGCACCAAGGTGCTGGTTCCCAGCGAGGACGGAAGCTCCTCCTACCAGGTGTCTCCCCGGCTGCTGGCGTGGAATGCCTGGACGAATGAACTTATCCTGGCCTCAGACCGGGAGGTGGTGGCCTTCTCGCTGGCCACCAGGGCCGCCCGGCTGTTGCTGGGCCCTGGAACGAAGCCAGCCACCCAGGGAACCCTCAAGGGGATGACCGTGGATGCCTGCGGCAGGGTGATCGTGTCCGAGTTCGACACCGGCCGGATTCTGGAGGTGGATCCCCGGGCCGGTCAGGCGGTGGTCCGGGAACTGGGGCCCTTCCGGCCCACCACCGTGGATACCGAACCCAAGATCGAGTTTCCCTACTCCCTCGTGCCCATGTACGACGGGGTCATCCTGGGCGACTGGAGCTCCCGCACCCTCCGCCTCATCCGGTAAGCCGTCAGCCGAGCAGCGCCTTCACCTGCAGAAGGCGCTGCTCTCGTTCTTCGGCCTGGCCGCGCAGCTTGGCCACGGCGGCTTCCGGGGCCTTGGTGACGAAGCTGTCATCGGCGAGGCGGGCGCGGAGGGGCTCCAGTTCCTTTTCCAACCGGGCCCGTTCCTTTTCCAGTTTGGCCTGTTCGGCGACGGGATCCTTGAGGCCCGCCAGGTCCAGCGCCACGGCGCCACCCGCGACCACGGATACGACGCGGGTGGGTGAAGCAAGATCGGCCTTGGTGAAGGTGACGGACTCCAGCCGGGCGATGGCCTTCAAGGCCTCGGTGAAGGGCTCCAGTTCTGTGAGCGAGCAGAAGGCGGGCACCCGCTTGGCGGGGTCCACGCCCTGTTCGGCCTTGAGCCGGAGGAAGGCCGAGAGGATCTCCTGGAAGCGGGGAATGATCGCAGCATCGCCGCCCCGGACCTGAAGGATCTTCTCGTCCATTGGCCAGCTTCTCAACGCCAGCAGCACAGGCTCTGAGCTGGGCAACCGATCCACAATGACCGCCTCGTGAATTTCCTCGGTGAGGAAGGGCACGAAGGGATGCAGGGCCCGGAGCAGGATGTCGAGGAAGCGTAGGATGGTGGCTTTCTGGCCCGGGGTGCCGCTCAATAGCTGCACCTTGGCCAGCTCGATGTAGGTGGCGCAGAAGTCATCCCAGACCAGGTGGTACAGCAGATCCGACGCCTCGTGGAACCGGAACTCTTCGAGGGCCTTCGTGACTGCCGACAGCGTCTCCCGCATTTTCTTGATCATCCAGAATTCGGCTTCGCCAAATTCTGGCTCCGTCTCCAGCGTGACGAACGCATCCAGGTTCATCTGGACAAACCGGGACGCATTCCAGAGCTTGTTGCAGAAGTTGCGGCTGGCCTCGAGCCGCGCGGTGCTCATGGCGATGTCCGTGCCCGGCGCGGCCATGATGGCCATGGAAAACCGCAGGGCGTCCGTGCCGTACTCCTCCATCACCTCCAGGGGGTCGATGACATTGCCCTTGGTCTTGCTCATCTTCTGGCCGCTGGCATCGCGCACCAGGCTGTTGAAGTAGACCTTGTGGAAGGGCACCTCGCCCATCCAGGTGAGGCCCGCCATGGCCATACGGGCCACCCAGAAGAACAGGATGTCGGGGGCGGTGATGAGGACGTTGGTGGGGTAGTAGCGTGCCAGGTCGGCGGTCTGGTCCGGCCAGCCGAAGACGCTGAAGGGCCAGAGCGCAGACGAGAACCATGTATCCAGCGTGTCCGGATCCTGAATCAGTTCCTTCGCTCCGCAGGCGCTGCATGCCGAGGGCAGCTCCATCTCCACATGAAGCTCCCCACACGACGCGCAGGTCCAGGCGGGGATGCGGTGCCCCCAGACGAGCTGGCGGCTGATGCACCAGTCCTGGATGTGGGTGAGCCAGTGGTTCCACACGGCGGCGTGGTGTTCGGGCGTGAACTGGATGGCTCCGGTCTGGACCGCGTCCAGCGCCTTGGCAGCGGCTTCCTTCACATCCATGAACCACTGCTCGCTGACCAGGGGCTCCAGCACGGCGCCGCTGCGGTCACTGAGACTGATCTTGTTGACGTAATCCTCCACCTTCACGAGGAAGCCCTGCTCCTCGAGGTCGGCCACCACGCGCTTGCGGGCTTCGAAGCGATCCAGGCCCGCGTAGGCGCCCGCTTCGGCAGTCATCTTCGCGTCAAAGCCGATGATGGTGATGGAGGGCAGGTTCAACCGCTGTCCGGCGGCGAAGTCGTTGGCATCATGGGCTGGGGTCACCTTCACGCAGCCGGTGCCGAAGGCGGGATCCACGAAGGTGTCCGCCACCACGGGGATCTGCCGCCCAGTGAGCGGGTGGTTCATGAGCTTGCCGACCATGCCCTGGTACCGCTCATCGTCGGGATGCACGGCCACGGCGGTATCACCCAGCATCGTCTCGGGGCGGGTGGTGGCCACCACGACGCTGCCACTGCCATCGGCCAGTGGGTAGCGCAGGTACCAGAGCTTGCCCTTGCGCTCCTCGTATTTCACTTCCAGGTCGCTGAGCGCGGTCTGGAGGGCGGGATCCCACTGGATCATGCGCGGCCCGCGGTAGATCCGCCCGGCCTTGTAGCTTTCGACGAACACGTGGCGCACGGCCTTGTTCAGCGCGGGATCCAGCGTGAAGCGGTTGCGGGTCCAATCCACGGAGCACCCCAGGCGCCGCAACTGGTGTTCGATGGCGCCCTGGTTCTTCTCCTTCCAGTCCCAGATGCGCTTTTCGAAAGCCTCGCGACCCAGCTTATACCGGTCGGTCCCCTCGGCCTTGAGCTGGCGCTCCACCATCATCTGGGTGGCGATGCCTGCGTGGTCCGTGCCGGGCACCCACAGGGCGTCGAAGCCCTGGGCCCGTTTGAAGCGCGTGAGCACATCGTGCAGCGTGTTCACCAGCGCGTGGCCCATGTGCAGGTTGCCCGTGATGTTCGGCGGCGGGATCACGATGGACCAGGGCTCCTTGCCACTGGCCGGCGCGGCCTCGAAGGCCCGGGATTGCTCCCACTGCTCGTACCAGCGGGTCTGCGCCGTCTTGAAGTCGAAAGCCTTGTCCATCTCGCGCATTGCAATCCTTGTCTTGGCCCTTTCCTGCTCCCAATCGACTGCGCCGATTTGAAGTGAGTGAACGGGACTTCATTGGAACAGCCAGCCCAATGGACCAGTTTACCCGTGGAAGAAGGAGGCTTCCAGGCCGGGCCGCATGGGAGGACGCCGTTGGGAATTATGCGATATCATGGTCGTCATTCGTCCGAGATGGGGACGGGAGGGCACATGCGTCTTCTTCGGATCGTGGCACTGGGGCTGGTGGGCATGCTGGGGATGGGGGTGCGTGCGGCTGAGAATAAGCCCCTGCCCGCGCCCCATGCCAAGGCAAAGGTGAATTGCCACGACTGCCACCACAAGGAGAAGCCGAACACGGCCGCCGTGGCGGACGACGCGTGCATGATCTGTCACGGCGACTATCCCGCCATGAAGGCCCTGACGAAGGACGTCAAGCCCAATCCGCACGGGTCCCCCCACGATCCCATCCCCTGCACCGAGTGCCATCGCCAGCACAAGCCCCCGGTCGTGAAGTGCCTGGAGTGCCACGAGGGGAAGTTCACCTTCAAGGCCAAGTAATACGGACTCAGCGGAGGCCGTCGACCGGGGCCATGGCTCCTGCCTTGAATCAGACCTTTTTGTGGGTCCCATCGCACATGGGCTTGGTGCTGCTGTGCCTGCAGCCGCAGAACCACTTGGTGCCGGTGGCCTCGGCGGTGTAGGCCACGGGCGTGAAGGGCCCGCCCTTGTGGGAACCGTCGCAAAGCGGCTGCTTCTTGCTGTGGCCGCAGGCGCACCATTGATAGGTCTTGCCCGCTTCGACCTCGACCGGGAACGGACCCTTCTGCGCGATGTGGGGGGTGG
>JANXYT010000470.1 GCA_025355915.1 Holophagaceae bacterium | reverse complement strand
TGTCAGCTTCACGCTGGACCCCATGCTCAGCGCCGTCTGGCCCGACCCCGAGCACGAGAAGAGCGCCGACGCCCATGTGCATTACAAGGGCAGGAATCTCATCATGCGGAGTGTGGAGGCCTTCGGCCGCGTGCTGGATCGCTGGGAAGGGGTGTACAAGACGGCCATCGAATGGGCCCTCAACCACCGTTGGACCGTGCTGCTGTCGGGTCTGGGCAGTTTTGTCCTGGCCATGGCCCTCGTGGGCCTGCTCGGTAACAACT
Source organism: Holophagaceae bacterium (assembly GCA_025355915.1). Classification (GTDB taxonomy): domain Bacteria; phylum Acidobacteriota; class Holophagae; order Holophagales; family Holophagaceae; genus Geothrix. The sequence goes on along the minus strand of JANXYT010000470.1, from coordinate 2,490 downwards.
TCATGCCCGACTTCGACCGGGGCGATCTGCAGGTAACCTTCAAGTCCGAACCCGGCTCCAGCCTCGCCGCCACCCGCGAAAAGGCCTTGGCCCTGGAAACGCTCATCAAGGGCGTCCCAGGCGTGGCGCTTACCTACACCACCATCGGCACGGGGCTCAACGGCACCGTGAATTCCGGCGGCATCTACGTGAAGCTGAAGGAGGGCCGCCGCCCCAACCATGTGGTGATCCGCCGACAGATCCGCGAGGGTTTCCGCTCCGTTCCCGGGGTGGATGCGGCGGTGGGTGCGGCGAATGACTGGGGCATGGCCTTCCCGATCATGGTGGCCGTGCAGGCGCCCGACCGCGACGCGGTCATCCAGGCCGTGCCCCTGGTGAAGGAGGCCCTGAGGAGCGTCCCCGGAGCCGTGGACGTGACCACCAGCCTGGACAGCGGCAAGCCCGAACTGAAACTCGTGATCGATCGCAAGGCTGCTTCGGACCTGGGCGTGAGCCCGGCCCTGGTGGCTCAGATGGTGCGCCCCATGGTGGATGGCGAGAAGGTGGCCAAGTACGAGGATGAGAAGGGCGAGCAGCGGGATGTGCGCGTCCGGCTTGAGGACAAGCAGCGCCAGTTCACCACCCAGCTGGCCAACATGACCGTGCTGAGCACCAAGGATCTCGGCGGTGGCAAGCACCCCCTGGTCCGCCTCAATCAGGTGGTGCGCTTCGAGGAGGGCATCGCCCCCGCCAAGCTCCAGCGCCACGACCTGATGGAAGAGGTGGAGGTGAACGCCAACTTCGATGGTTCCACCCTGGGCGAAGTGAGCGCCGGCGCCGCCAAGAAGGTGGCGGAGCTCAAGGCCAGCGGCCAGCTGCCCGAGAGCGTGCGGGTCGAGTTCCTGGGCCAGACCCGCGACAGCAAGGAGACCGCCGGCTACATGGCCACTTCCCTCCTGCTCGCGATCTTCTTCATCTACTTCGTGCTGGCCAGTCAGTTCGAAAGCTTCAAGCTGCCCATCGCCATCATGGCCAGCCTGCCCCTCTCCATGGTGGGCATGGTGCTCATGCTCCTCATCACCGGCGACTCCATGTCCATGATGACGAGCATCGGCATGATCCTGCTGATGGGTCTGGTGACCAAGAACGCCATCCTGCTGGTGGACCACGCGCTGCATCTGGAACGGGAGGAAGGCATCTCCCGGCGCCAGGCCATCATCCGCGCGGGCACCGTGCGGTTGCGGCCGATTCTCATGACCAGTTTCGCCATGGTCGGCGGCATGCTGCCGCTCTTCCTGGCCCTGGGGGCTGGTGCCGAGATGCGGGCGCCCATGGCCCGGGCGGTGGTGGGCGGCCTCATCACCTCCACGGTGTTGACCTTGATCGTGGTGCCGGTCTTCTTCGAGTTCATCGAGGAGCTGAGCTTGGCGAAGGCCTGGGCCTGGATTCGCCGCCGCCTCGGCCTGTCGGTACCCGAGCCCGTTCCTGCCTTGCCCCTCGTGGAGGCCCCGGATGCCTGAGTCCCCGTTTTACACCGCCGTGGAATCCCGGCGCACGGTGCGGAATTTTCTTCCGGACCCCGTGCCTCAGGAAGTGCTGGACCGAGCCCTCGACGCCGCCCGGTTGGCGCCCAGCTCCAGCAACCTCCAGCCCTGGGAGTTCGTCATCATCCGCGATCCAAAGGTCAGGCAGGCGGCCAATGCCGCCTGCCTGGATCAGATGCCCGCCAAGATCGCCCCCGTCTTGATCGCCCTCGTCACGCACCGCGACACCTGGCACCGGAACCGCGATGAGATTCTGAGAATCTTCGAGGCCCGTGGCCCCCTCCGCAGGAGCCAGGAGACCTACTACCGACGCATCCTCCCGCTGGTGTACATCACGGGTCCCTTCGGCATCCTGGGGCCGCTGAAGCGACTATTCAGCCGCATCGGCTCTCTGTTCAGGCCCACGCCGAACCTCATGTCACGGGCGGATATCCGTGTCATGGCCCACAAGAGCACGGCCCTGGCCGCCGCCACGTTCATGCTGGCCATGCGCGCCGAGGGCTACGACACCTGCCCCATGGAGGGGTTCGACCCCTGGCGGGCCAAGGCCCTGCTGGGCCTCCCCCGGGGCGCCGAGGTGAACATGTTCCTGGCGGTGGGCAAGCGCAGCGAGAAAGGCGTGTGGTGGGATCGCGTGCTCATGCCCCGCGAATGGGCCGTGCGGGAGCTCTGAGGTCAAGGCAGAACGAGCCATCTCACAAGGGGAAACATTTAACCGCAGATGGCGCAGATAAAGGTCAAGGATTTGCAGAAGGCTCATGCTCCCTCATATTTTTTCGGCCTCTGTTTTCATCTGCGAAATCTGCGTCATCTGCGGTTTCACCTTTTTATCTTTTATAGAACCGGTGATGAGTTTCCCCATGAATACTCGTCTTCGGGCCCAGATTGAGGCACTCTGGAAGGTCCATGACTGCTTCACCGGAAGGATTGAAGGACCTGCTGCGTCTGGCGGACTCGCCGGTTGAAG
>JANXYT010000154.1 GCA_025355915.1 Holophagaceae bacterium | reverse complement strand
CTGAGCTTTCCCACGGGGGCCTTCACAGCCGATGTCCAGGTGGGCGGAACGCCCTTGAGCACCCAGGGTTTGCCCGGACTGCTTCCCGCCGGTTGGTCCGCCATCTCCGCCTGGTGGTTGGATCTGGGGGTCCTTCCGGCTGCTGCAGGCACCGCCGCTCTGACGCTTTCCGCCGGAGCCCCCCAGGACAACCTGACCTGGGTCCGGTGGGACGAGGCCCTGCACACGTGGGTCGCCCTCACTACGGGACTTCGGGCCTCCGATCTGACGGGCCTGCCCATTCCCGCACCCGGTGGATTCGCGCTGGTGGTTCCGGATTCCGGCCCCACCGCGCCTCCCGCGCCGATTCCGAGCGCCCAGCTTCCGGCCTTTGAAGGCACGGCTTGGCGGGATGGCCTGGTGGCCAATGGAACCGTGGATCCGGCCATCCTCCCCACCACCGCGGCCATCCGCGGCGCCCGGGCCATGGCCAAATTCAACCTGGGTTTCGATGGGAAGGATCCTCTGCCTTCCGGCACGCTCCTCCAAGTGGATGTACTGGAAAGCTACGCCCTGCTCGATTCCGCCCTCATCGAGCCCGATGGCTTCACCCAGGACGCGGTGCTCACCCGCTGGATCCTGGGGGTGGATCCGGACGGCACCCCAACGCTGAAAGCCGCCCAGGATCTCGGCCTTGAACTGCCGGTGCGCATGAGCCGCACCTTCCTGGAAAATGAGCTCGTGGATGGCCGCATCTGGGTCGGGTTCTACCACGACGGCATTCAAGTGGCGCAGAGCGGGTCCGAGTTGCTGGACGCCTCCGGCGGCGTGATTTCCCACGACGGGATCCAGCTCACCGTGCCCTCCCAAGCCCTCATGGGTACCACGCTCTTCCGCCTCAACGCGGACTCGGGCGAGCTGACACCCCTGTGGCCAGAACTGGCCGGGCAGGGCACGTTGACCAAGTCCTTCCAGCTCGATATCGTCGGCAACGTCCAGCACGGCCTCCAGCTTCGCTTTGTCGATCTCGGCCAGGTTGCTCAGGGCATCCTGCCCCTCCTTCTCCAGCGTCGCGTGGTGGAGGGTGAGCGAGTCCTCGTGACTGTGGGTGAACTGAATGCCGCGAACGGCGGATGGGTGCTCCGTACCCCCGATGGGGGTTCCCCACTCACCACCGGTGGTTCGTTCGCCGTGCTCGTGCCAAGCCAGGCCTGGGGTTGGATCGCCGGGCAGGCGACGTTGCCCGACCGCGTGGCGCAGCCCCTGGTCCAGCGTCTGGGCGCGAAGGCTCGTTTGCTACCAGTGCGGCAAGCGAAAACACGGGTTGGGGCGAAGGCTGGATCCTTGGCATCCGACCCTGGAGATCACGCCGTGGCTGACGCCATGGTGGAGGCCGGGTACCTCAAGGCTGTTTCCGGAAGCGATGGTTCCTTCGCCGTTCCTGCCTATTTGTCCCCCAATTCCCTTCCTGTCACCGTCCGTGGTGAACGCCGGGATCTGGGTGTGCGCGGATCGATCGACGCGCCCGTTCCCAGCGCAGGCCAGGTCCTGCGGCTGGCCCAGGTGCCCTTCCAGGTCATGACCATTGCCCCCGCGGAGCTGGCGGAGGTCAGTGTCGGCACCATCGTGGAAGTCCTGCTTTCCACCGCGGCCGATCCGGCCACCGTGGGCCAGGTGATGGTCCACCAGGAGGTCCCGGCGCTGGTGGAAGTGGCCATGCGCCGCACCCTCAGTCAGGACGGGCGCACCCTGCTCCTCACCCCCGAAGCCCCGCTCCAGGTCGGCGCCGTTTACCGCGTGGTCACTCTGGGACTGGCCTCGGTCAGTGGCGCGATCGCGCCCGCCTTCACCCGGCGCTTCAAGACCCAGCCCCAGCCGCAGTTCCCGGGCGTGGACCTCACCCGCATCAAGCTGTCCTATCCCACGGATGCCTTCGATGTGACCGTGTCCATCCCAGAAGGTGCCGTCCCACCCTGGTCCATCGTGGAAATCGAGGCCCCGGGCATGGGGTCCTACGCCAGCGGCGTGATGCCTCCCCGGGGCGATCTGGTCTTCCCCCTGAAGGCGACCCTCGGCGAACGGCTCAAGGTCACCGTGCAACTCACGGATGGCCGGAGCCTCCAAGGCACCATCAGCCGCTACGTCGCCGATGATGGCCGCACCACCGTGGGCGCGGATGGCGGTCGCGTGGAAGGGCCGGGAGGTCTGGCCATCACCGTGCCTGCGGGGGCCCTGGACACCGCTTCCGAATTGCGTGTGGTGGTCTCCACGGAAATGCCCCAGCCCCCGGAAGGGGCGTTGGTGAATGGGGAACAGATGGCGGCCGCCCTGGAGCTCCGCTCGAAGGACCCCATTTCATTCAAGAAACCGCCCATCCTCGAACTGCCCCTCAGCGCCGTGCCTGCGGGGATGATGACCACCGTGGATCCCTCTGCCACGTTCGGCAATGGCCCCGTGCCCGTCTACCAGAAGGTGGTGACGAAGCTGCCGGATGGTACGGACGACTTCTCCTATGTGTTGATGGATACGGCCCAGCTCAGCAGCGACGGCCAGAAGCTCCGCTCCGCCGGGGGGCTGCTCCTGACCGATCCCGTGCTGGGCAGTGCGCGGCAGACCCAACCCGTGCACCTGACTTCTAGGTCTCCGGTTCCCGAGCAGGCCAAGACCCAGGCATCCGGCATGCTGGTGGCGTCGAAGCTCGCGGGCTCCGCAGGCGGTTCCAGGCCGCTTGCGTCCATCAGCTACGAACCCTATTCCGTGGGTTTCTTCACGATGTATTTCCCCGTCGCTGTCATTGAACCTCAGTATTTGTACACCTCCGGCACCGTGTATCGGAACTGGAACGGGAGTGGGGCCTGCGGCGGCACCGCCAGCGCGGGCTGCTACGGTCCCTTGGCTTTGGCCGAAGTCCACCGGTACGAAGGCACCACGGGTCTGGATGCGGCCCGGAAGGGACGGTTGGCCCGTGGCCGCCTCCTGGCCACCTGCGACCCCCAGGGGCGCTACCTGAACATTGGCGGCCCCATGTCCGGCGCGATCCCGGGCCAAACCTGGATCGGACTTTTCGCGGTGGATCCGCGCACCGGGGAGACGAGCATCGATCCCGGTGCCCTCAGCGCCACTAACCTGGGACTGCCCTGGACCAGCCGGGATCATTCCCTGGCCATCACCAGCCAGGGAGGCAATCCCTTCGATCCCGCCCTCACGGCGCCGAGGATTCGGGCCGTGGCGGTGGATGGAAGCGGCGTGGCCCGTACCATGTTCACCGTGGGCGAGACAGCCACCCTTCGGATCAGCACGGAAGCGGGCAGCCAACCCGTGGTGCAGGGCAAGGTATCTGGCTCCGTCACCCAGGACTTCGGCACTCTGCCCGCGGATATTCCTGTGAGCTTCACCCAGGACGGAACTTGGAAGGCCGACATCCTGGGCTGGACCGCTAAGCCCGTGCAGGGCGCTGCCTCGCTATCGGTGATCGTGACGCCCGTGGGCGTTCTCGGCCCCAGCCTGCCCGGCAAGCCCACCATCCTGCACAAGGATCCGAGCGACGGGAACAAGGATGTCGATCCCTCCACTGTCATCAAGATCACCTTCTCCGAGCCCGTCCGGGGGGCCACCTCCAGTGCTTTCAGCTTGGAAGTGAACAACGCCAAAGTCCCCTTCCGGGTGATCTCCAATGCTCGGGAAGTGGTGGATGCCTCCACCCTGGTGCAGGAAGTGTGGCTGATGCCCGATCAGCGGCTTTCCCTGGGTGGGACGGTGACAGTCACACTGGTGTCCTCGCTCATCGTGGACCAGGACGCCACGTCTCCGGATCCGGCTGCGTGGAGCTTCACCGTACGCGGCGCGGATGAAGTGGGAAGCCTGGCAGGGGCGGGAACGTTTTCCCAGATGGTGGTCCACAAGGGAAAGATCTACGCGGCGGAGGACGTGGGCACGGGGTACTACTTCGATGGGACCACCTTCCAGGTGGACGCGGGCATGCGCAAGCAGGGCGTCCGCGTGATCGATGCTACGGATCCGTCGAATCCCACGAAGGGGCCGATTTTTGGCGAGTTCTGGTCCTGGGATCCGCCCTCGGATAATTTCAACAACCTGGGTCTCTACCAGGGACCCTTCTCCAAGAGTTCCATCTCGGGCCTGCGCGTGGTGACCGGCGTGAGCATTGGCGGGAGGACAAGGGATGTGCTGCTGGTGGCGACCCGGCCCTGGTCCGTGCGTGAGATCCTAGCGATGTTGGATCCGGAATACGGTGGGACCATCTATCGCATCCGCCACAACGCCCTGTGGGCCTTCGATATCACGGACGATGCGGATGCCACAGAAGTGAGCATGGGGAACACGATTCCCAAGCTGCTGATGGCCACGAGCCAGGGCACCATGAGCGACAACTGGGTCAAGGGCCTGGGCGGCGC
>JANXYT010000152.1 GCA_025355915.1 Holophagaceae bacterium | reverse complement strand
ACCGGATCTCCCAGTCCCCCGGCATCACCAGCTGAACGGGCAGCAGGTAGGCGCCCTTTTTGGAAAGGGCAAAGGGCTTGGGTCCACTGCTGTGGGCCCCTCTCATGGAGGGCATGTCTGCATCGCCCTGGACCGCAAACGACCGATCCCGCTGTCCATCCAGGGTGAAGATCTCCACCCTCATGACCGCATTCCCCAGCTTGGGCTGCTGAACGAAGCCGAAGGTGAAGTAGTGCTCCTTGCCCAAGGGCAGCTTGGCACCGGGCTTTGGCATTGGGACGTACGCCGTGCGGCCGGCCGGGGCCGGTGCGGCAGGCAGGGGCCCTGGCGCTGCCATGGCCAGTGACACCGCGACCAGGGAACCTGATAGGACCTTGCCCATAAGTGATGCCTCTCGGTGGTGGACTGGAAAACGGAGGTGGTAAAGGAATGGCTTCTGAGCCCGCGGTGGAAGGCTGCCTGCCTATTCTTAATCGAATTTGGCCTGGGCAGCCTAGGGAAACCAGGGGAAGGCCCCTTCGGCGGTTGGCTCGGGGCCGGTGGCCACCAACCCCCGTTGAAGGGCATGGGTCGTCCGTGCCTGCAGGCTGTGCCGATCCAGCTTGCTCATCAGGTTCGCCCGGTGCTGCTCCACGGTCTTGGAGCTGATGCAGAGGAGAACCCCCATCGCCTTGGTCCGGAAACCTTCGGCGATCAGTTTCAGCACTTCCTTTTCCCGATCGGAAAGGGCTCCTGGCCTGGATGCCACGGGTTTGAGCCGCTTGACTCCCAGATACCCTGTCACCACCGTGCGGACCCTGGCCGGGCTCAGGGCGTTCGCTCCACCCAATAGGCTCCTGACAGCCATGAAGAACTCGGCGCGGCTGGACTTCTTCAGCAGGTTGCCGCGGGCACCCGCCTCAAGGGCGGCAAAATTGACGTCCTCGGATCGCTTTGCGCCAAGGACAAGGCCTCGCGTAGCGGGGCTCACGCGCCTCACCTCGTTCAGAAATGTCAGGCCATTGGACCATGGCAGGGTCAGGGCCGGCACCATGAGCTCAGGCTTGAGTTCTTCGGCGAGGCCAACGGCCTCCCTGCCACCAGAGCTCTCTCCGCTGACGTCCAAATCCGGTTGGGAAGCGAGTAGGGTCCGGATTCCCTCTCGGACGAGGGTTTGACCTTAGACAATCACCACCCGGTGCTTCCGGTCAACCATCCCTGGCCTCCCCGTGATTGTTTGAAGGGTATCCGCCACGGGTGGAATATGATGACCTTTAGATCGTTTTCTCTCTCTCCCTGCAAGATTTTTCCATCCGTGGCCCTGAGAAGCAGCGTCAAGCCCGAGAGGCTTTGAGCCGGACCCGAAGCGCCGCACATGCCCGGGCCCGATGACTGAGGGTGTGCTTGGTCTCGATGGGCAGTTCGCCGAAGGTCCGGTCGCAGCCATCGGGGATGAAGATGGGATCGTAGCCAAAGCCGCTGTCGCCGCGGTGATCGAAGGCCAGGCTTCCCTCCACGGCGCCGCTGGCGGTGAAGGGTTCTCCCTTCATGGGCGCGAAGGCCAGCACACACACGAAGCGGGCCGTGCGATCGGCGGCCTCGGGCAGCATGGCCAGCAGGCGTCGGCCTTTGTCAGCGTAGGAAGGCAGGCCCGGCGCGAAGCGCGCGCTCAGGACGCCGGGTCCGCCCCAGAGCGCGTCCACGCAAAGCCCCGAATCATCCGCCAGCACGCCATCCACGGACTCCGTGCCGTGCTCCAGCCACCAGGTCCGCGCGCCTTCGGCTTTCTGAAGGGCATTATCCTGAAAGAAAGCGCCGGTTTCTGGAAGCTCCGGTGCGTCCGCGGGCCACAGCACGAATTGCAGATCTGGAAGCAGCGTGGAGAATTCGCGGAGCTTGCCGGCGTTGCGTGAGGCGAGAAGCACTTTCAGCATGGAATCACCTTCGATCTGAAAATGAATTCGAACCCGCAGATGGCGCAGATTTGCGCAGATGAAACAAAACGTGTGTGACATCTATCTGCGCCATCTGCGGTTAAAAAATCAGTACCCGATCACGTCGGTGTACCAACTCCGGGCCCGTTCGGGGGTCATGGGGCCATGCACCAGCGCGCGGCCGTCGGCGAAGAGGGTGATCTCGTTGGCGCCATCGTGGCCTTTGAGCATCATGCCTGCCTGCCTCCATGGGCTGTGGGTGCGGGTTTCGAGGCGGTCCTTGAGGGCAGGGAGGTCGAGTTTTCCCGGCGGGTTCACGCGGATCTGCACGCCCTCCAGGCCGCAGAGGGCACTGGCCTTGAGGCTCCAGCGCGCGTCCAGGAATTCCGTGACCTTGTCCGTGCAGAACCGGCAGCGGGTTTTCGGCGGCTTTAGAAACTGGCGCTCGTCCTCCCAGAAGTCGAAGCGCGCCAGCTCCGCGTGGGGCACCTTGCCCGTGAGCACTTTCATGGCTTCGAGGGCCGCCCAGCTTCCGATGACGCCCACGGCAGGGCCCAGCACACCCGCGCTGTCACAGGTGTCCACATCACCACCCGCGGGGGGCTCCTCGATGAGGCAGCGCAGGCAGGGCGTGTGGGGTGGATTCAAGGGCCACACCACGCCCTCACCGCCGATGGCCCCGGCGTAGATCCAGGGAGAACCCGTAAGGATGGCCACGTCGTTGATGAGGAAGCGGGCTTCGAAATTGTCGGTGCCGTCGCAGATGAGGTCGAAGCCCGACAGCAGCTCCCGGGCATTGCCGCTGGTGAGGTCGGCCACCACGGAGGCCAATTCGATGCTCGAATTGGCCTCGGCAAGTCGTTCCTTGGCCACTTCGGCCTTCGGGCGCCCCAGGTCCGCTTCGCCGTAGAGCAGCTGGCGCTGCAGGTTGGAGGCTTCCACGAGATCCCGGTCGATGAGCGTCAGGTGGCCCACGCCCGCCCGGGCCAGCCAGGGCGCGATGACGGAACCGAGGGCCCCGAGGCCGAGGACGGCCACGCGTTTGGCGCGCAAGGCCTCGTCGGCTTCGCGGCCGAGAAAGATTCGCTGCTTCGAGTAGCGGTCGGTCATGGGGACTCGTGGCTATCAGCTATCAGCTGTCGGCTCTCAGTCTAAAAGCAACAGCGCCCCATGGGGGCGCCGCACTGATAGCTGATAACTGACAGCCGAGAGCTTAATTCCCGGCCTGCCCGGCCGTCTCGGCCACGGCCTTCTCGTACTCGGCCTGGAGGCGGCTGGCGTCGGAGATGGCGAACTTGTAGACGTACTCGAAGCGGTCGGCCCCCTTGGTGAGGGCGATGATCACTTCATAGACACCCTCGCCGGTCACCTCGAAGGGGCTGGCGATGACGTTGAAGGTGCCTTCCTTGGCGCCGTCGGGGATCTGCACATCGCTGTCGCGGATCACGTCCTTGCGGTCGCCCGTGGGGCTCACGATGGAGAAGCCGAACTTGAACTGGCCGTCCATGCGCGAGAAGCGGGTGTAGAAACACACCTTGGGCAGGGTGAAGGGGACCTGGGGCACCACGATGTGGTGGTCGTACAAGCCCATCAGCGAGGTCTTGCCGCCCATTTCCTGGCGGATGTCGTCGCAAAGCAGCGTGAATTCGTGCTTGGGGGCCTTGATCTGGACTTCTTGCATGGGGGGCTCCAAAAGAGGGGGCATCCTAGGGTGAAGGGAAAGTTTACCCTTGAAGTCGGTCCCTTCCAACCCTGGGTTGTGATGGGCAAGCCTGGAGGTTGCATGAGGCATTGGTTCTGGATCCTGTTGATCACCTTGGGCCTTCCGGCCCAAGAAGCCCGGATTCAGATTCTTGGGACCACGGACATGCACGGCCATGTGCTGGCCGAGGACACCTATAGCCATCAGCCCGAGAACCAGGGCTGGGCGAAGATGGCCACCCTGATCCGTCGCCAGCAGGTTCTGAATCCGAACACGGTGCTGGTGGATTGCGGGGACACCCTCCAGGGTGAGCCGGTCAACTATGTGCGAAACGTCCTGCGGCGGGACCTGCCGGAACCGAGCGTCGCCATCATGAATGCCCTGGGGTATTCCGCCATGGCCGTGGGCAACCATGACTACGACTTCGGGCTTGGCGTGCTCCGCGACGTCGAGAAACAGGCCAAGTTCCCCTTCCTGTCGGCCAACACGGTGGACACTCGGGGGAGGCCGGGGTTTCCGTCCCATACCGTGGTGACGGTGGCGGGTGTCCGCGTGGCCCTGGTGGGTTTCAGCACGCCTGCGATTCCAGCGATGACCGAACCAAGCAACTATGCCGGACTGGCCTTCAGGGACATCGTTGCCACCGCCCGGGCGCTGGTCCCCCGTCTCCGCGAGAAGGAGAAGGTCGACCTGGTGATCGCCCTGTTGCACTCGGGGCTCGGCGCCCTGGGCGGCCCCGAGGGGGATGAGAACGCGGCCTTGCGGCTGGCGGACCAGGTGCCGGGCATTGATGCGATCCTCACGGGGCATACCCATCAGGCCATCCAGCTCGAGCACAAGGGCATCCCCATCCTCCAGGCGCAGTGCTTCGGCCGGGCCCTGGCCGTGGTGGACCTTGACCTGCGGCAGGAGAAGGGTCACTGGCGGGTGGTGGCGAGTGCGGGGCGGCTGATGAAACCGGACCCGCAGACGGCCAGCGATCCCGAAGTGCTGCGCCTCACGTCGGACCTGCGCGCCGCGACGGACCGCTACCTGGACACAGCCGCCACGAACCTGCTGGTCGATCTGGACAGCCGGTGGTCGCGGATGGAGGACACCGCGCTCATGCAGCTCATCCATCAGGTGCAGCGCCAGGCCACGGGCGCCCAGCTGTCTGCGGCGGCGAGCCCCGGGACGAAACTCTTCATCCCAAGGGGACCGACCAGCGTGCGCCAGTTCTACGCGCTGTCTCCCTACGAAACCCAGGTCGCGCGGATCCGCGTCACGGGGGATCAGCTGAAACGCTACCTGGAACACGGAGCGCGGCACTACCTTCGCAGCTGGGAACCCGAGCTGTACGACCGCGAGGTGCCCTTCTACAACTACGACATGGTCGACGGTGTGAGCTACGCTCTGGATCTGGGCAAGCCCGTGGGCAGCCGGGTGCTGAAACTCAGTTTCCAGGGGCAGCCCGTGAGGCCGGAGCAGACCTTCACCCTGGCGATCACCACCTACCGGCTGCGCGGCGGCGGAGGCTACATGGCCGCCATTGGATTCACCGGCGCCCCCGAGCTGATCACCAAGGCTTCCCAGCGCAACCTCATCCTCGAGCAGGTGCTGAGCCGCCCGACCTTGAACCCCGTGCTGACGAACAGCTGGCGGACCATCCCCTACCTGGATCGGGAGCGGGTACTCAACCTGGCCCGGTGAGCCCTACTTGATCTTCACCAGCATCAACCCGCCTCTGGGGTTGACGAAGATGGCGTCGGACTCCAGCACACCGACGAGGATGTGGGATTCGTCCAGCCCCGTCGGCAGGAATTCGAGGCGGGACAGGGCGAGGTCGAGCCGGGCGAGGACCAAGCCCTGGAGCGAGGCCCGCAGCGGGGCAGGCACCTGGACGGCTTTGACGGCGGCGAAGATGACGCCCTTGCCTGGCCAGATCGCCAGGGGGCCGCGCTCGGTGGCGGACCCTTCGAGCGCCGGGGCAGGCTGTCCTCCGGCGAGGAGGAGGTTGGTCTCGGAGACTTTTCTGCCGGAGTTGCCGTCCAGGACCGAGAGGTTGAGGGCGTTGCTGTCGGCCATCAGCACGTTCCCCGAATCGTCCATGACGATGGGCCGGAGGTTCCGCGGCGCGGGGCCATCGGACTTGGCGGGCTTGGATCCGAAGGACCACAGCAAGGCACCCTTGAAGTCGCGTTTTTCGAGGTACGGCTCTGTGGTGCGATAGGACAGGACAAAGCCCTTGGCATCCCAGCCAAGATCCCCCACTTCGGCCGGCAGCTTGAGGTTACTGATAAGTCGCCCGGTCCGGTCCACTTGGGTGACCGTGCTGCCATGGGTGATCCAGGCGTTGTTCCGAGGGTCCAGCACCCACCGTTCGGGGGAGTCGTCCAGCTTGGCCGTGGGCAGGCTGCCGAGGAGGCCACCGTCCCGCATCCAGGTGCGGAGCGTCTTCGCGGCAGGATCAAAGAAGGTGAAGGAATCGTCCTTGTCCTGCTTGGCCCAGCTGCGCGCCTGGCTGGCGGCATCCCACGACTGGGCGCTCAGACCCAGGGCAGATACACCAAGGATGGCGCTCAGAAAGGAGGCGCGGAAGCTATTCCTCACGTAATCCTCGGAGTAAGGGGGGTCGCCACTGATGGATGGGTGGTGTCCAACCATAGGAAATTCTGGGACTGTCCGCAAGTTTTTACTTAGATCTCGCGGGCGAAATCCTGAATCCGTTGTAACAGCCTTTCGGGGCTCAGACCCTCTTCTTCCAGCAGGCGCTTGGGATCGCCATGGTGGACAAGATGGTCAGGTACGGCGCAGCGGAGCAGGGGGCGGAGGAGGCCGCCGTCCGCCAGGGACTCGGCGACCGCTCCGCTGAACCCGCCCGGTGCGCAGCCTTCCTCGAGGGTCACCACCGCGCGGCAATGGCGGGCCCAGGTATGGATCAGAGCCTCATCCAGCGGCTTCACGAAGCGCGCGTTGATGACGGCACAGGAGAGCCCTTTGGCTGCCAGCGTTTCCGCCAGCACCAGGGCGGGGTTCACCATGGCGCCGAGGGCGCAGAGCAGAAGGTCATCCCCTTCCCGCAGCACTTCAGCTTTTCCGATGGGCAGAGCGGTGAGGGGATCTTCCATGGGGACGCCCAGCCCGTTGCCGCGCGGGTAGCGGAGCGCTGCGGGATGCCCGCAGTACAGCGCCGTCATGAGCATGCGGCGCAATTCGTTCTCGTCCTTGGGGGCCATGAGGATGATGTTCGGCAGGCAGCGGAGGTAGGCCAGGTCGTAGAGGCCGTGATGGGTGGGGCCGTCGGCGCCCACGATGCCCGCGCGGTCCAGGGCGAAGGTCACGGGCAGATCCTGGATGCACACATCGTGGGCCACCTGGTCGAAGCCACGCTGCAGGAAGGTGCTGTAGATGGCCGCCACGGGCCGCATGCCCTGGGCCGCCAGGCCCGCGGCGAAGGTGACTGCGTGCTGCTCGGCGATGCCCACATCGAAGCAGCGGTCGGGGAACGCCTTCTTGAAGAAGTTCATCCCCGTGCCATCCAGCATGGCGGCGGTGATGCCCACGATCTTTTCGTCGGTCTTCGCCAGCTCGACCAGGGTCTTCCCGAAGACGCTGGTGTAGCTCGGCGGGGCGGGCTTCAAAGGGTCCACAGTGACCTTGATGATCTCGCCGGATTCTGGATCGAAGGCGGTGACGCCGTGCCACTTCATGGGATCCTGCACGGCGGGTTCGTAGCCATAGCCCTTTTTCGTCTGCACGTGGAGCAGCACCGGGCCGTCCTTCATCTTTTCCTTGGCCTCGGCCAGGGCTTTGGAGGTAGCTTGCACATCGTGGCCGTTGACGGGGCCCATGTAGCGGAAGCCCAGGTCCTCGAAGAGCAGGCCCGGCACCATGAGCCGCTTGAAACTCTCCTCGCTCCACTTGGCGGCTTTGGCTACGCCCTTGCTGAGCCCCTCGAGGGGAATGGCCTTGATGGCGTGCTCGATGCGGTCGCGCCAGCGGTGATAGTACTGGCCGGACATGAGCTGGTTCAGGTAGCCCTGGAGCGACCCCACATTGGGGTTGATGCTCATGTCGTTGTCGTTGAGGATCACGAGGAAGTTCTTGGCTTCGAGGTAGCCCGCCTGGTTCAGCGCCTCGAAGGCCATGCCGGCGGTCAGGGAGCCATCGCCGATGACGGCGATGCAGGCGTGATCCTGCTTCTGGAGGTCCCGTGCCATGGCCATGCCGAGGACGGCGGAAATGCTGGTGCTGGCATGCCCGGCGCCGAAATGGTCGTAGGGGCTTTCGTCGCGCTTGAGAAAGCCGGACAGCCCGTGATGCTGGCGCAGGGTGGGGAAGCGATTCTTGCGGCCCGTGAGGATCTTGTGGGAATAGGCCTGATGGCCCACATCCCACACGATGCGATCCTTCAGGAAGTCGAAGTGGTGGAAGAGGGCGACGGTCAATTCGACCGTGCCCAGGTTCGAGCTGAAGTGGCCGCCGGTCTCCGATATGGACGCGATGATGAAGGCGCGCACTTCCTCCGCCAGGTGCTCCAGCTGGTCCGGTGAGAAATGCCGCACCTGCTGGGGAGCGGCCAGGGAATCGAGCAGGGGGTAAGGACTGCTGGGGGTTGCCACGCGGAGGCCTACTTGGCCCGCTGGGCCAGGTAGCGCGCCCAGGCTGCCAAGGAATTCCGGTTGGGAAGGGATGCTAGATGACATAAGGCAGTCTCGGTGGCTTCACTTAGGGCCTTGCGGGCACCGTCCAGGCCCAGGAGCGACGGGTAGGTGATCTTACCCTTGCCCGCATCCTTTCCGGCGCGCTTGCCGAGATCCGCATCCGTGGCGGTGGTGTCGAGGATGTCGTCCTGGATCTGGAAGGCCAGGCCGATGGCCTCGCCGTAGGCGCGAAGCGCGGCCCGGTTGGCAGAGGTGGCGCCGCCCAATACGGCACCGATTTCCAGGGAGGCGCGCAGCAGGGCGCCGGTTTTCAGGCGGTGGATGAGGCGGAGGTGGTCCAGGTCGTACGTGGCGATGGTCTCGCCCACACTCGGCCCCTCCTGGGCCTCGCCCTTCGGGCCGTCTCGCTTCACGAGCCGGTGGGCCTTCGCTCGTGCTTCGGCCTCTAAATCGAGGGCCTGTCCGCCCGCCATGCCGCGCCAGCCAGAGCCTACCGCCAACAGCAAGAGGGCCTCCGCCCGCCGGGCGGGGTCCAGGTCCGAGGCGGCCAGCACGCCGAAGGCCTCGGTCAGCAGGGCGTCGCCGGCCAGGATGGCGTGGCCTTCGCCGAAGACTTTATGGTTGGTGGGCCGCCCCCGGCGCAGGTCGTCGTCGTCCATGGCCGGCAGGTCGTCGTGGATGAGCGAATAGGTGTGGACGTATTCCAGGGCCAGGGCACCGGGCAGGGCTTGGTCGGCCGTGCCTCCCACGGCCTCGCAGGCCAACATACAGAGCACGGGCCGCACGCGCTTGCCACCGGCCTCGAGGCTGTAGCGCATGGCCTCGGCCAGGCGGATGGCCTCGCCCTCCCTGAAGGGTTTCGTGAGCAGGGAGTCGAGCAGGGGCAGAAGGCGGTCCAGATCGGCTTGAACCTGGGCAGAAGCTTCACTCATCGGGAGCCCTTGGCCTCGTCCAGCGGTTCCGCGCGGTACTCGCCTCCCAGGCCGGCCTTGAGCACCTCGACTTTCCTTTGGGCGTCTGCCAGTTGTTTCTGCAGAACCTGGCTCAGCTGCACGCCCTCCTCAAAGCGGGCGAGCGCCTCCTCCAGGCTGAGGCTGCCGGACTCCAGCTGCTGGACCAGCGTCTCCAGCCGGTCCAGGCCATCATCGAAGGAGGGTTGGGCGCTCATGGGGAGTCCGAAGGAAGGGGCCCGGTGGGGCCCCGTCCAGTCTAG
>JANXYT010000460.1 GCA_025355915.1 Holophagaceae bacterium | reverse complement strand
AATCGCCTGTTCCCCTCCATGAAGGCGGTTACCGACCAACTTTCCCATGCCCTACACGAGGCAGAACTGGACCAAACCACGATCAAAAGCCTCTGTGATTTTGGATACTCAAAGGTTAATCATTGATCGCTATTTGGTATAGGAACCATTCTCCAGGGCCTCGGCGATCCGTTTGGTCCGCATCACCGAACTGCGGATGAGCGCGAGGGGCTCCTCCGGATCCCGGTCATCCACACATCCCGGACGGGCCCTCCAGTCGAGTTCAAAGGCCAGTTCCACACGGCCGTCTGGCCCCACCAGGAGCCGGTTCAGCACCGTCCCTTCGAAGACCGGGTGGTCCAGCAAGGTGAAGGTGATGGTCCGCTCCCCTGAATCGGCGGAAATGCGCTCGCGAAAGGTCACGCCTCCCGGCAGCACGAGTTTCCGGACCACATTGTCCCCGTCCCGACCCAGGATCTCCGCATCCAGGGCGTCCTCGATGTACCGCTGGGGATGCTCCATCTTGTCCAGGAGCACGGCCCATACGGTGTCCAGGGAGGCGTCGACCTGGCTGCTGACACGGTGCTTGGGCATGGGCCTTCCCGGCGAGAAACCCCAGGCTAGGCCCCTCCGGAGCCTTGTGCCAGGGGCCGAGGTTTACCCCTGGATCCAGACCGGGTTAAGTCCCAACAATTTCGCCACGGCCTGGCGCCCCCGGGGGCCAGGATCCACGGTGAAGTCGTTCACCCAGGCGTTCACGTAGCGACCGATCATGGCGCGGTCCATGCCGCGGCCGAAGGACTGGCTGTAGTCCACGCTTTCCCAGTGCCGGGCGCGGGCCATCTCCACGCTCTTCCGCATCAGCACGGCGAAGCGTCCTTTCACCTCGTCCGACAGGCTCTTCCGGATGGCGTTGCCACCCATGGGCAGGGGCAGGTCGTAGGCGTGCTTCCACCAGGCGCCCAGATCCACCACCAGGCGCAATCCCGCGTCGTGGTACATCAGCTGGCTTTCGTGAATGAGCAGGCCGGCTTCAAAGCGGCCGTCCAGCACTGCGGGCAGAATCTGGTCGAAGGGCAGCAGGTGGACGGCGGGCTCGAAGCCATGTTCCGCGCACCACTTCCGCAGGGACAGGTAGGCGCTGGTGCGACGTCCGGGAATGGCGATGGGGACGCCTTTCAGCGCACCGGGTTCCATGGGCCTTCGGCTCACCACCAGGGGGCCCGTGCCCTCTTGAATGCTGGAGCCCGCGCTGAGCAGGTCGTAACGCCCCATCAGCTCCGGGTAGGCGCCGAAGCTGATGGCCGTGACGTCGTAGCGGCCTTCGACCGCCTCGGCATTGAGCGTCTCGATGTCCTTGCGGACGAACTCGATCTCGAAGCCTTCCGGATCCATCCACCCCAGCGCCAGGGGCGCCATCATGTAGGCGTCGTCGGAATCAGGGCTATGGGCGATGGTGAACGTCATGGCGGACCTCTCCTCCAGTTCAGCACAGATTCAGGGCGGAGGGTGGCCCCGGCCTGGAGCCGCCTCTGTTGCTGAACAGTCGAGCCGCTTCAGTGGTGGATCGCCCGGGCCTGGTAGTGGGTGTGCAGCAGGTGATGGGACTGCTCGCCGAGGGGGGCGCCCAGGAAGTCGCGGTAGAGGGCCGCGATGGCCGGGTTCTCGTGGGACATGCGGACCGCCTTGCCCTCGTCCTCGGCAAAGATGCCCTTCATGCGCTCCCGGCGCACCTCGTTGGTGGTGAAGCGCGGCTGGCCGCCCCCGCCGATACAGCCGCCGGGGCAGGTCATGACCTCGATGAAGTGGTAGGCCTTCTCCCCGGACTGCACCTGCTGGATCAGCCGTTCGGCATTGGCTAGCCCATGGGCCACGGCCAGCTTCAATGTCTGGCCCTCCAGGAAGGCCCACTCGGGCACGGCGCTGGGGATGGTGATGGAAACTTCCTTGACGCCATCCAGTCCCTCGATGGGGGCCACGTGCAGCTGCTCAAAGGGGAAGGGCTGGCCCGTGACCAGACACCAGACCGTGCGCAGGGCGGCCTCCATGACGCCGCCGGTGTTGGCGAAGATGTCCGCCGCGCCGGAACTCATGCCCATGGGCTGATCCATGGCTTCTTCGGGCAGGGCCGTGAAGTCCAGGCCCGACTGCGTGATCATGCGGCCTAGCTCACGGGTGGTGAGCACGGCGTCCACATCCTGGAAGCCGCTGGCGTTCATTTCGGGGCGCTGGGCCTCGAATTTCTTGGCCGTGCAGGGCATCACGGACACCACGTATACGTCCTCGGGGCGAAGGTTCATGGACTGGGCGTAGTAGGTCTTGGCCATGGCCCCGAACATCTGCTGGGGGGATTTGGCGGTGGAGAGATTCGGCAGCAGGTCCGGGTGGAAGTACTCCGCGAACTTGATCCAGCCCGGACAGCAGCTGGTGTACTGGGGCAGGGCCACAGGCTTCTGGTCCACCAGGGCATCTTTCAGCCGCATGAGCAGCTCGCTGCCTTCCTCCAGGATGGTGAGATCCGCCGCGAAGTTGGTATCGAAGACCCCATCGAAGCCCAGGCGGCGCAGGGCCGCGGCCATCTTGCCCGTGACCCGGGTGCCCGGCGGCAGGCCAAAGCACTCCCCCAGGCCTGCGCGGATGGCGGGGGCCGTTTGCACCACCACATGCTTGGTGGGATCGCCCAGGGCTTCCCAGACCCGCTCGATGTGATCCCGCTCGGTGATGGCCGCCGTGGGGCAGACCGCCACGCACTGGCCGCACTGCACACAAGCCACGCGATCCAGGTTCTGGCCGAAGGCCGGCGCCGCCACGCATTCAAATCCACGGTCCTGGGCCCACAGGGCGCCGGTGGCCTGGATCTCGCTGCAAACGGTGATGCAGCGGCGGCACATGATGCACTTGGCCGAATCACGATCCAGGGCCGGTGTGCTCTGGTCGATGATTTGATGGTGCTTGGCGCCCGTGAAATGCAGCTCGCGGATGTCCAGATCCCGCGCCACCGCAAGGAATTCGCAATCTGTGGAACGCCCACAGGTCTGGCAATCGCCTTCGTGGTCCGATAGCAACAGTTCCATCACCGTGCGCCGGGCGGCGCGCACCTTCGGTGTGCTGGTGCGGATCTTCAAGCCTTCCGAGGCCGGCATGGAGCAGGAGGCCTGCAGGGCCTTGGCCCCTTCCACCTCTACCAGGCAGACCCGGCAGCCGCCCACCACGTGGACCCCTTCGAGGTAGCAGAGCGAAGGGATCCGGATGCCAGCCTGCCGAGCCGCGTTGAGCACTGAGGTGCCCTCGGGCACCACCACTTCGCTTTGATCGATGGTGAGCGTGATCATCGAAGCTCCCTGGGGGATGGATTCGGAACGACGAGGGGAGAACAACGGAACAAAGCGGAAGGCATCAGTCCTCCGATTCCCGGTAATCGCAACGCAGGCAGCGGCGGGCCTCGCAGACAGCCACCTGCTCCGTCCAGGACTGCTCCACTTCGTTGAAGTTCTCGCGCCGGCGCTCCACGGACAGCAGCTCCATGTGGGCGCGGGGGTAGTGCACGAGCTCGGCACCGGGGTCGAAGGGCACGGTGCAGGCCCGCTCCCGCTGCCAGAAGGCGTGCTCGGCCCCGGTGAACTGGGCGTCGATGGCCACTGCGGCCCGTTCGCCACCGGCCACGGCTTCCACCACCGAGGACGGTCCCGTCACGGCGTCGCCGCCGCTGTAGAGCCAGTCGAGGGAGGTGCGGCCGGTATGGGGATCGGCAGCGATGAAACCGTCGCGGTTGAGGGCCACCTGCAGGTCACCGATGAGCTTGGCGGGCTCCAGCCGCTGCCCGATGGCGGTGATGACCTGGTCGGCCAGGATCACGAAAGGCGGCTCGGGCAGGGTGACAGGGCGGCGCCGGCCGCTGCGGTCAAATTCGCCGAGCGTCATGGCCTGGCAGGACACGCCTGTCACCAGGCCCTCCCAGTTGAGGATCTCCAGGGGCGCCGTCAGCACCCGGATCTTTACGCCCTCGTTCTCGGCCTCCTCGATCTCCTCGGCGTAGGCGGGCATCTCCTCCCGGGTGCGCCGGTAGAGCACGGTGACGGACTCAGCGCCCAGGCGAATGGCGGTGCGGGCGGTATCGATGGCGGCATTGCCGCCGCCGATGACCACGACCTGCTGGCCCACAGGAACGGAGCCGCGGATGTTGTAGTCCCGCAGGAAGCGGATGGCATCCTCCACACCCACCGAATCCTCGCCGGGAATGCCCAGGTGCTGGCCCAGGGGCGCGCCCACGCCCAGGAAGACGGCCTCGAAGCCCTGGTCGCGAAGGTCCTGGAGGCTGTAGTCCCGGCCCAGGCGGCGATGCGTCTCGATGCGGACGCCCATGCGCTCGATCATGCGAACCTCGAGGGACAGAATCTCCCGCGGCAGCCGGTAGGCGGGAATGGTCTGGACGGGCATGCCGCCGGGGCGGGATTCCGCTTCGAAGACTTCGGGCTTGTAGCCCAGACGGGCCAGGAAGTAGGCGCAGGAGAGGCCGGCGGGACCGGCGCCGATGATGGCGACCTTGCGCTTCGCGTTGGCCTCGCTGGTCCGGACCTCCGGGTGCTGCATGGTGGCTTCAGTGTCCACCATGAAGCGCTTGATGCCGCGGATGGAGAGGGCCTCGTCCACCAGGCCGCGCCGGCACTTGTCCTCGCAGGTGTGGAAGCAGACCCGGGCGCAGACCGCCGCGAACGGGTTGCGCTCGCGGTGCAGCTGGAGGGCTTCCGCGATGCGGTTCTGGCCGACCAGGGCGATGAAGCCCGGCACATCCACGTTGGCCGGGCAGGCGCTCTGGCAGGGGGCCCGCACCAGGTCCGGGCACACACCGGCGACGCAGCGCTTCTCGCGGATGTGGGCCTCGTACTCGGCGCGGAAGTGGCGGATGGTGGACAGCACCGGGTTCGGTGCCGTCTGGCCCAGGCCGCAGAGGGAAGTCTCGCGGATGATCCGGCCCAGCTCTTCCAGTTTTTCGATATCGCCTTCCTCGCCCTTCCCGGCGCAGATGCGGTCCACGATCTCCAGCATGCGCCGCGTGCCGATGCGGCAGGGCGGGCACTTGCCGCAGGATTCGTCCTGCACGAAGTCGAGGAAGAAGCGCGCCATATCCACCATGCAGGTGTCCTCGTCCATGACGATGAGGCCACCGGAGCCCATGATGGCGCCCAGTTCCTGCAGGGCCTCGTAGTCCACGGGCACGCTCAGGTGCTGTACCGGGATGCAACCGCCCGAAGGCCCGCCCAGCTGCGCGGCCTTGAACTTCTTGCCGCCGGGGATGCCCCCACCCAGGTCGTAGATGATGTCACCCAGGGGCGTGCCGATGGGGATCTCCACCAGGCCCGTGTTGCGCACCGTGCCCGCCAAGGCGAAGACCTTCGTCCCCTTCGACTGCACCGTGCCGAAACTCGCGTACCAGGCCGCTCCCCGCAGGATGATGGCGGGGATGTTCGCATAGGTCTCCACGTTGTTCAGCATGCTGGGCTTGCCCCAGAGTCCCGCCTGGGCCGGAAAGGGTGGCCGCGGACGCGGCTCGCCGCGCTTGCCTTCGATGGAGGTCATGAGCGCCGTCTCTTCGCCGCAGACGAAGGCGCCGGAGCCCATGCGGATCTCCAGGTCGAAGCCGAAGCCGCTGCCGAAGATGTCCGGGCCCAGGAAGCCCCGCGCCCGCGCCTGGGCGATGGCGCTGCCCAGGCGCTCCACGGCCAGCGGATATTCAGCGCGGACGTAGGCGTAGCCTTGGCTCGCGCCGATGGCATAGCCCGCGATGGCCATGGCCTCGATGACGCTGTGGGGATCGCCCTCAAGCAGGCTGCGATCCATGAAGGCCCCGGGATCGCCCTCGTCGCCGTTGCAGAGCACGTACTTCACCTCCCCCGGTGAACGCCGGCATAGCTCCCACTTGAGGCCCGTGGGGAAGCCCGCGCCCCCACGCCCGCGCAGGCCGGACGCCTTGATCTCGGCGATGACTTCCTCGCTGGTCATGGAGCCCAGCACCTTCTTCAGAGCCTCATAGCCCTGGTGGACGATGGCGTCGTCGATGCTCAGGGGATCGATGACCCCGCAGTTGCGAAGGGCGATCTTCACCTGGCGTCGGAAGAAGGGATTGTCCTCCAGCCGGGGCATGGGCTCGCCGCTGTCTGCCTTGTGGCAGACCAGCCGCGCGATGACTTCGCCCTTCTCCACGGTGCGTTCGATGATCTCGTCC
>JANXYT010000435.1 GCA_025355915.1 Holophagaceae bacterium | reverse complement strand
CGTCAAGCCCGCCCTGCGCGAGGTCCGTCACCTGGCCGACTACAGCCATGAAGGCCTGGAGGCCGGTTTCAACGCCATCCTCGAGCGGCACGGTCTCAAGACCAAGGATCTGGCCCAGGCCCTCCGCGTGGCCCTTTGCGGCAAGCCCGTCAGCCCCGGCATCTACGACACACTCATGCTCGTGGGACGGGACGAGGTCGCGGCGCGGCTCGATCGGTGGTTGTGATGGACCTTCAGGAATTCACCCAGCTCACCCTGGCCGTGCTGGAGGACCAGGGCACGGCCGTTTATGCCCCCACGATCATCGCGAACGAGACCGTCCAGGTGATCCAGGGCATTCCCGAGGGGCTGGACCACCGGGAAGCCATCCAGGAAACGATCCTCCGCCTCGGCCTCGAACAGTCCGACTTCTTCTTCGGCGTGCGCTCGGGGCCGGGCGAGATCACCACCGGCTTCCACACCACGGCCTGCACCCGCTTTCAGTGCATTTCCGAGCTTCACAAGGGATTCGTCGTATCGGATCTGGAGGATTGTGCCTGGTGGACCCTGGGGCAGGGACGGGACCAGTAATGGAGTTCGTTTGAGGGAGCCACCATGAGCCACCATCCCAAGCTCGCCATCCTCGGCTTCGGCACCATGGGCCAGGCCATCAGCGCCGGTCTGGTGGAGGCCTCGGGATATCCGGCGAAACTCATCCACGTCGCCACGCGCCATCCCGCGGCGTGCCGGGCTCGGGCCGAAGCCCTGGGCCTCCGGCTCTCGAACGAGGCCGATGCTGCGGTGAAGGCGGCGGAAGTGGTGCTGCTCTGCGTGAAGCCCAAGGAACTGAAAAGCCTGCTGGACGGCCTGACCGCCGCCGGAGCCCTGGATCATCGGCCCCTGGTGGTCTCCATCGCCGCAGGCGCCACCCTGGAATTCCTCACGGCTCACACGCCCGAAAACACACCGCTCGTGCGGGCCATGCCCAACACGCCTTGTTCCATCCGACGGGGCATGACCGTGCTGGCGGCAGGGGAGGGAGTCACCGAGGCCCAGTTGGCCCAGACCCGCGCCTTGTTCGAGCCCCTGGGCCGCGTCATGGACCTGGACGAGAAGCATATGGATGCCGTCACCGGCCTCAGCGCCAGCGGTCCCGCCTTCATGTTCGTCATCCTCGAATCCCTGGCCGAGGGCGGCGTGCAATGTGGCCTGCCCCGGGCCGTGGCCCTGGAGCTGGCGGCGCAGATGACGCTGGGCGCCGCGTCCATGGTGCTGGAAACCGGCCGACATCCCGCTGCTCTCAAGGACGAGGTCACCACCCCTGCCGGCTGCACCATCGCCGGCCTGATGGTCCTGGAGGACGGCCGCATCCGCTCCGTGGTGGCCCGCGGCATCGAGCGTGCCACCCAGGTGGCGGCGGGGCTGGGTTAGGTGACCATCCAAACAAACTGATGATAAGAACAATTAACCGCAGATGACGCCGATGGCCGCAGATGAAAAAGCGAGCTCTAGCTTCTATCTGCGCCAATCTGCCACATCTGCGGTTTCAAATGCCTTTTGAGGAGAAGGCCGGGCAGCGGGTATCTTGGAGGTTTGCATCCTGTGAGCCCTGATGTCTGAAGACCTGCCCATTCCTGAACCCAAGAACCTCCACTTCATCGAGGAGATCGTGGAGGCGGATCGCGTCTCCGGTAAGCACGGGGGGCGGGTGCTGACTCGCTTCCCACCCGAACCCAACGGCTACCTGCACATCGGTCACGCCAAGAGCATCTGCCTGAATTTTGGTCTGGCCAAGGCCTACGGCGGCGCCACCAACCTGCGCTTCGACGACACCAACCCGGTGAAGGAAGACATTGAGTACGTGGATTCCATTCGCGAGGACGTGCAGTGGCTGGGCTTCCAGTGGAAGAGCGAGCACTTCGCTTCCGACTATTTCCCGTTCATGTACGACTACGCGGAGTACCTCATCCAGCAGGGCAAGGCCTACGTCTGCGACCTGACGGAAGCGGAGATCCGGGAGTACCGCGGCAACTTCCACAGGCCAGGCAAGGCGAGCCCCACCCGGGACCGCCGCCCCGAAGAGAATCTGGATCTGTTTCGCCGCATGAAGGCGGGCGAGTTCCCGGACGGGTCCCGGGTGCTGCGCGCGAAGATCGACATGCAGAGCGGCAACATGAACCTGCGGGATCCGCTCATGTACCGCATCCGCTGGGACCACCACCACCGCACGGGCGACACCTGGTGCATCTACCCGATGTACGACTATGCCCATGGCGTATCCGACGCCATCGAGACCATCACCCACTCCATCTGCACCCTCGAGTTTGAGGACCACCGCCCGCTCTATGACTGGTTTCTGGAGCAGGACACGGACGGCAAATTCTTCCAGCGTCCCCTGCCGCGGCAGATCGAGTTCGCGCGCCTGAACCTCACCTACACGGTGCTGAGCAAGCGGCGTCTGCTGCAGCTGGTGCAGGAGGGCGTCGTGCGCGGCTGGGACGATCCACGCATGCCCACCATCTGCGGCCTGCGCCGCCGGGGCTACACTCCCGAGGCCGTGCGGGCCTTCGCCGAGCGGGTGGGCGTGGCCAAGCGCGACATGGTGGCCGATGTGGGCCTGTTGGAGTTCTGCATCCGGGAGGATCTGGAGAAGCGGGCTCCCCGTCGCATGGCCGTGCTGCGCCCCTTAAAGGTGGTCATCACCAACTTGGCCGAGTCCGACTCCTTCGAGGTGGAAGTGCCCAACCATCCCGATGATGCGTCCCTCGGCACCCGGCGTCTGCCCTTCACACAGGAACTCTTCGTCGATCAGGATGATTTCCGGGAAGAGGCCCCCAAGAAGTGGTTCCGCCTGGCCCCCGGTGCGGAGGTGCGCCTGCGCGGCGCCTGCCTGATCACCTGCCAGGAGGTACTCAAGGACGCCGCTGGGAACGTCGTGGAGCTGCGCTGCGAGTGGGATCCAGCCAGCAAGGGCGGGAACGCGCCGGACGGTCGCAAGGTCAAGGGCACCCTCCATTGGGTGAGCGCCGCCCACGCGGTGAAAGCCGAGGTGCGGCTCTACGAGGCTCTCTTTTCCCAGGAGGACCCCATGAACGTGCCCGAGGGCCAGGACTGGAAAACCCTCCTGAACCCTGGAAGCCTCGAGGTCCTGACCGAAGCCCGCATCGAACCAAGCCTGGC
>JANXYT010000424.1 GCA_025355915.1 Holophagaceae bacterium | reverse complement strand
GCCCTCGCTCCACTGCGCGAGCTGCTCGCCCAGGGTGCGTTCGGTGATGCCCGTGGTGGGGAATTCTGGCAGCTGGTGGGAGAGGGCCACCATGATGCGCTCGTCCCAGGGCAGCCGGTCCCGCTTATGGCCCCGGAGGCGGTGGACGAGGCCCAGGCGGGGATCGTCCCCGGCGCGCAGGCCGCCCGCCACGAAGCGCATGATGAAGTCGGCGCCATCCTCCAGGAAGGCCGTGAGCACCGCCTCGGCCGCGGGCGGCATGGCCAGGTCGTCCTCGATGTCGAAGGCGTCCAGCTCCCCCAGGGCCAGGGTCTTGGTGAAGGCCCAGGTGTCGTTCTCCGGGAAGGCCTGGGCCGCCGGTGGCATGGCTTCGGCCAGTTGGCGCAGGACGGCACGGTCGGACGGGCTGGTGAGGCTCACGCCCCAGCGGGCCTTCCAGGGATTCCCGCGCGTATCGAGCTGGGGGAGCATGGCGCCGCGGACCACCAGGGATTGCAGGAGGCGCAGGGCCGTCGCCCAGTAGCGCAGGGTCGGCCCGGCGTTGCCGGGGCGCAGGGCCAAGGATGAAAGCCATGGGTAGGCGCGCTGCCACCGCAGGGGCACCGCGTGCATCTCCACCAGGTCGCCGTCGGGGAGGAAGATCTGGGCCTTGGCGGGCGTGAGCCGCTCCCGTCCCTGCAGCTCCCCGGGCAGGGTGCGCAGGCCGCGCACCCACTCGGCTGGCTCCACCGCTTCGGGCATGCAGAGCAGGAAACCTCGGTCCTGGGGGCGGTATTGAAGGAAGGGATTCAGCATGAATAGGCTGACCATAGATATCGGACGGCGCATGCGTCGCTCGATGTAGGCTGGGGGCTGGGGGCCGTGGGCCGGGGGGCGGAACGATGAAACTCGGGTTTGCAAGCGATCATGCGGGGTTCGACCTGAAAGAACGGCTCAAGGCCTGGGCGATGGGGCAGGGTCATGAGGTGGTGGATTTCGGCACGGACGGGTCGGCTTCGGTGGACTACCCGGATTTCGCGCATCGGGCTGCGAAGGGCATGGATCAATGGGAGCGCCTGGTGCTGGTCTGCGGATCCGGCATCGGCATCAGCATTGCGGCCAACCGCCATGCTGGCATCCGCTGCGCGCTGGTGACCTCCACTGAGCACGCGGTGCTGTCCCGGCAGCACAATGACGCGAACGCCATCGCTTTCGGTCAGCGGCTGACGGATCCACTCAATGCAGAATCCTACCTCAAATCCTTCCTGGAAACACCTTTTGAAGGAGGACGCCACCAGGGGCGGGTGGACAAGATCGAAGGGAAGGGCTGCTGCTGATGCGTCGGACCAATGAAGGGCGCCCCCTGACCCTGGAGCTGGGCGTCCAAGTGCATGCGGGCGGTTCCTGCCTGGTGAAGCTGGGCCACACGCATGTCCTATGTGCCGCCAGCCTGGAGGACAAGGTTCCGGGCTGGATGAAGGGGCGCGGCAAGGGCTGGCTCACGGCCGAATACGGCATGCTGCCCGCCGCCACGAACACCCGGTCGGACCGGGAGGCCGCCCGGGGCAAGCAGCAGGGCCGCACGGTGGAAATCCAGCGGCTCATCGGCCGCAGCCTCCGCCAGGCCGTGGACCTGGCCGCCCTGGGCGAGTGGACCCTCACGGTGGATTGTGATGTGCTGAACGCCGATGGTGGCACCCGCTGTGCCGCCATCACCGGCGCCTGGGTGGCCCTGGCGCTGGCGCTGAGGGCCCAGGGGCTATTGCCTGCGCTGGTGCGTCAGGTGGCCGCG
The DNA here is from genome assembly GCA_025355915.1 of Holophagaceae bacterium. Taxonomy (GTDB): domain Bacteria; phylum Acidobacteriota; class Holophagae; order Holophagales; family Holophagaceae; genus Geothrix. Next base: position 2,739 of record JANXYT010000424.1, on the reverse strand, counting down.
GTGAGCGCGGGCATCGTGGAAACCGGCGAGGGACGCCGTGGGCTGGTGCTCGATCTGGAGTATGAGGAAGATCACCGCGCCGCTGTGGATTGCAACCTGGTGGCGGCGCGGGCGGTGATGGGCGGCGACCTGGAGCTGGTGGAGTTGCAGGGCACCGGCGAAGGCCGCGCCTTCAGTCGATCCGAGGCCGCGGCCCTGATGGACCTGGGCCTCGCCGGGTGTGCGGCGTTGATGGAGGCACAGCGGGTGGCACTCGCATGAGACGGTTCCTGCTGGCATGGGGGTTCCCCGCCCTGCTGGTGGGCCAGGCTCCCGCAACGGTTGCAGCGCCAAGGCTTGATGAACCGCGCCGCATCGAGGTCATCGTCCAGCCTGCCGACATGGTGTTCCGCTTTTCACCCCGGGTGGTGATCCCGGGCATGCCGCGCGTGGCCATGGCCCTAAGCGGGGGCGGGGCGCGCGGACTGGCCCTCATCGGGATGCTCCAACGCCTCGAGGAAGTGGGTTATCCCCTGGATAGCATCGCCGGCACCAGCGCAGGCGCCATGGTGGGCGCCCTCTATGCCAGCGGCTTCTCGGGACGGGAGATCGAGGATTTGTTCGGCCGCCTCGATCTGACCCGTGCCTTCCTGGAACCCCTTTGGCGCAACCCAGGTGAAACGCTGGGCGAGCAGGAGGACCGCAATGCTACGCTCCTGTCCATCGAGCGGCAGGCCGGCCACCTGTTTCTGGCCCAGGGGCTCCGAAGCGGCGCGGAAGTTCAGCACACGCTCCAGGGCCTGCTCGCCCGTGGTTCCTTTTTCTCCAACGGGGATTTCGACCAACTCCAGCGTCCTCTTCGCGTCTTGGCCACGAACCTCGAGACGGGCCAGGGACGGGTCTTTGGACGGGGCGATCTGGCGGAAGCAGTCCGGGCCTCCCTCTCCATCCCTGGCGGCTTCCGGCCTGTGGTGATCGACGGCCAGCAGTACGTGGATGGCGCCCTGGTGGAAAACCTGCCGGTTTTCACCGCGAAGGAGGCCTTCCACCCCGATCTGGTCGTCGGCCTGGACGTCAGCGCGCCGCTGATCCACCGCCCTGCCACGAGCATCCTGTCCGTGGCGACCCGCAGCCTCGATCTGGTGGTGGAGCGGCGCCAGTGGGAAAGCCGTGCGGCGGCGGACTTTCTCATCCGCCCCGACATCCGCAATGCCCCCATTCTCGAGTACGGGTCCGAGTGGGCCAACCTGATCCGGCAGGGGCGTGAAGGCTTCGATGCGCGCCGGGAGGCCCTGGATGCCCTGCTCCGCAGCCGCCTGAGCCAGGAGCGTCTGGAGGTGAGTCGCGTCGCCTTCGAATCCCCCGGGAAGCTGAGCGAGGCCCTGACCGGACTCCTCACCACCACCCTGAAGCCTGATCTCGGGATCCGGGTCCAGGACGCGCAGATCCTTCTGCAGCAGATCCTCGTCCACGGCCTTGCGCGGGAGGCCTGGGCCACGGTGGACCCGGATCGGGTCCTGACCATCCACCTGCGGCCCTTCCTTCCCATTACGGCGGTGGAGGTAGAGGCCCCCGAGGGGTGGCGCCACGCGATCTGGCTCACGGTGGCCGACACGATGAAGCCCGGCGAACCCTTCAATCCGCAGGCCTTCGGCCGCATGATGGGACATCTGGTCTACCAGTTCCTCATGGAGGGCAGTCCCCTGGTGGATGCCCGGGGGTCCGACTTTGATCCGCAGACCGGCCGGGTGCACATCACCATCAAGGAACCGCTCATTACGAAGGTCGAGGTTCGCACCGCCGTCGGGTTGCGGGTGGATGAGGGGCATCTTCTGCGTCTGCTCGGGGACCTGAAGGGACGCCCCTTCCGTCCCGGCGAGCTCGTGAAGCGCATCGCCCTCGCGGAACACCGCCTCCACCTGGCGGAGCTGAGGTACCAGATCCGGCCGGACGGGCAGGGGGGCACCGCGATGGTCTTCATTCCGGTGCCCCATCAGCCGGAGCGCCTGGATGTTTCCTTGGGCTACGAAACCACCCTGGGTGGCCAGGTGGGACTCGCCTACCGGGCTTTGGACCTTCCCATCAAGGGCACGGAGCTGGAGCTGAGCGCCGCCCGGAACCGCCTGCAGGAACAGATGGCCCTGACCCTGCGGGGCCCCTTCGGCTTCTCGCCCGGCGCCGGGATGGAACTGGTCGCGAACTACTGGCAGCAGCGCCTGGATATGCCCCTCCCCTGGATGGCGACCGAGCTGCCGGGGGATGGAACCGAGGCCCGCATCAGCGCCTCCGACCTCCTGCTGAGGACCTATTTCCGCTTCAGCAACCTGGGCACGGGCAAGCTGAGCCTGGATCTGGGTCGGCGCAACGCGGCCTTCCGCGAGTACGGCCAGCGCGTGACCCAGAGCCAGGATGCGGCTTTCCTTTCCGGGGAATGGGATGACTTCGATCGGCATACCCTGCCACGGAAGGGGCTGCTGCTGCGGGCCCGCTTCGGTGTGGGGCAGACCTATGCCGGGGATCTGCCAGCGGCGACCTTCCAACAGGTCTATTTCCGGGCGCGGGGTCTCACCTCTTTTGGGGAATTCATGGGGGCGGATCTGGATCTGGAGTGGGGCCAGGGGCGCCACCTGCCGCTGGACCGCTGGTGGGTGCTGGGCGGCCCTTCTTTCGCCATCGGCTCCCGGGCGGTGGGATTCGTGGCGCCAAATTTCGTGGCCATGCGGTTCGGGCTCCCTCTCCGGCTCTACATCGGATTGGGTC
>JANXYT010000141.1 GCA_025355915.1 Holophagaceae bacterium | reverse complement strand
TTGCATTCTCAATATTGTATAGACACAAGGATCTACCTCGGGTCAAATGACACTGAAATTTCATTTAATCCAACCCGTCTATTGTCAAATACATCATGGCTTCAAGGCGGCTTCCTGAATCCGCTCCTAGGGTGCCTGCCCCGACATGTGATCCCCACGCCCCGGGGGCTCTGAAAGAATCCTCGACAGCCTGTCCTCCGCCACGACGATTTGAACCCCCGAGGCCCCCATGCTGCGCCGCACCATAGACGTCGACGAACGTCTGCCCCTCCTGCAGACCGCGCCCCTGAGCCTGCAGCACCTGTTCGCCATGTTCGGCGCCACGGTGCTGGTGCCCTTTCTGCTGCACGTGAACCCGGCCACCAGCCTGCTCATGAACGGCGTGGGCACCCTGCTCTACCTCTGGATCTGCAAGGGCCGCGTCCCGGCCTATCTGGGCTCCAGCTTCGCCTTCATCGCGCCGGTGCTGGCGGTGCTGGCGCGGCCCGAACTGGGCGGCTATGCCGCGGCCCAGGGCGGCTTCATCGCCTTCGGCCTCTTCTTCGTGCTGGTGAGCCAGGTGGTCCGCGTGGCCGGGACCCGCTGGATCGATGTGATCTTCCCCGCGGCGGCCATGGGTGCCATCGTGGCCGTCATCGGCCTGGAACTGGCCCCGGTGGCGGCGGACATGGCGGGCCTCACGGGCAAGGTGTCCGGGTCCTTCACCGTCGGCTCGGCCATGGCCGTCTCCCTCGCCACCCTGGGCATCACCATTCTCTGTTCCGTCTTGCTGCGGGGCTTCTGGGGCGTCATCCCGGTCCTGCTGGGCGTTGTGGGCGGCACCGTCCTATCGCTGCTCCTCGGGAAGATGGATCTGGCCGCCATCGCCGCCGCCCCCTGGTTCCAGGCACCCGCCTTCTACCGGCCTACCTTCAGCCCCCAGGCCATCCTCATGATCCTGCCCGCGGCCCTGGTGGTGCTGGCGGAGCACATCGGCCACCTGGTGGTGACGGGCAACATCGTCTCCCGCGACCTGGTGAAGGATCCCGGTCTCCACCGCTCCCTGCTGGGCGACGGCCTGTCCAATATCCTGTCGGGCTTCGTGGGCGCCACGCCCAACACCACCTATGGGGAAAACATCGGCGTCATGGCCATCACCAAGGTCTACAGCGTGTGGGTGATCCGGGGCGCGGCCCTCATCGCCATCCTGGTGAGCTTCGTGGGCAAGGCCGCCGCGGCCATCCGGGCCATCCCCGTGCCGGTCATGGGCGGGGTCTGCCTCCTGCTCTTCGGTGTCATCGCCGCGGCGGGCATCCGCATGCTGGTGGAGAAGCGGGTGGACTACACCAAGCCCCGCAACCTGGTGCTGACCAGTGTTGTCCTCATCAGCGGCATCAGCGGCGCGGCCCTGAAACTGGGCACGGTGGAACTGCGGGGCATGGCCCTCGGCACCATGGTGGCCATCTTCCTGAGCCTGCTGTTCTGGGGTTTCGACCGCTTGGGCCTCAGCAACGACCCGCAACCCTGATTCAACCGAATGCCGCCCGGGGTTCACCGCCCCCCTCAGCACGGGCCCAGATCCACTTATGAGCCGACGCGCTAGACTGGTAGCCGCGCGCCTATAGCTCAGGTGGATAGAGCAACGGCCTTCTAAGCCGTAGGTCGCTGGTTCGAGTCCAGCTAGGCGCACCACTTACGCCCAGCCCGACTCGCAAGCATCTGTGCCGCAGAATCATGGTTTGGCTGAAATGACAGACTGTCGTTCCTGTTTCCAGGACGTCACCCGGTACCCGAGGCTAGCCTTAGCCTAGGGCTGGGGGGTTACTATGCTCGAACTTCACAACATCCGGAAAAGCTATGGCACCCAGCAGGCGGTGAAGGGCATTTCCTTTGCCATCCGCGCCGGGGAAACCCTCGGATTGCTGGGTCCCAATGGCGCTGGGAAGACCACCACGGTTTCCATGATCGCGGGATTGATCGCACCCGATTCGGGTGAGGTGAAGCTGGACGGCCGGAGCCTCGGCGGTGACACGGACCCACTCAAGGCCCGCATCGGCCTGGTGCCCCAGGATCTCGCACTCTTCGAGGATCTCAGCGCCCGGGACAACCTGTCTCTATTTGGCGCGCTGTACGGGCTCCAAGGGGCGGCCCTTAATGGCGCTACCGCAGAAGCACTGTCCTTCACGGGCCTGACCGATCGTGCGAAGGACAAGGTGAAGACCTTCAGTGGCGGCATGAAGCGGCGGCTGAACCTCGCCGCGGCGCTCCTGCACGATCCCGACCTGATCATCCTGGATGAACCCACCGTGGGCGTGGATCCCCAAAGCCGGAACGCGATCTTCGAGGGCCTGGAGGCCCTCAAGGCCCGGGGCAAGACCCTGTTGTACACCACCCACTACATGGAGGAGGCCGAACGCCTTTGCGACCGCATCGTGATCGTGGACCATGGCGAAGTCATTGCCGACGACACGGTGGCGGGCCTCACCCGGCGGCTTCCCCTGCGCAACGTCCTTCGCCTGGAATTGGAGAATCCGCCCCCAGGAGCCTGGGCGGAAGAACTGGCGGCACTCCCGGGCATCGTCTCGGTGCGGTTGGAGGCGGCGGTGTTGTCCGTCGGACTGGCGGAACTGGGACCCGGCTCAGCTGCGGCCCTGGGGTGGCTCACGACGCGTGGCATCGCCATCGCCCATGCCCACACAGAGCGGGCCGATCTCGAAACCGTCTTTCTCGCCCTCACGGGCCGCACCCTGAGGGACGCATGAACCTCACCGCACTTTGGGCCCTCGTCCGCAAGGACCTCAAGTTGTTCTTAGGTGATCGCCGCGCGCTGATTCTCAGCCTGGCGGCACCCATCGTCATCGGGGCCTTCTTTGGATTCCTGTTCAGCGGGGATGGCAAGAAGGACACCGCGAAGATCCCCATCGCCCTCGTGGATCTTGATGGCAGCGTCCTCAGCCGGGCCGTGGGCGCGAAATTGGCGGAGGACAAGCTGCTCTTGGTTCGCCCTGAATCCGAGGTCCAGGCCCGCGAAGCCGTCAGGAAGGGCAGGGCCACTGCGGCGGTGGTGCTGCCCAAGGGCTTCGGGGATTCCGCGGCCAATGCCTTCTTCAGCAGCCTCGGGAAGCCCGAAGTGACGGTGTTCTACGACCCTTCCCATGGCATGGAAATGGGCCTCCTGCGTGGGCTCCTGACCCAGGCCGCCATGGAAGTGGTGAGCCGGGAGATGTTCACAGGCGATACGGGCCGAACCGTCGTGAAACGGACCCTTTCCGGTTTGGACACTTCGGGCGTCAGCTCCGCGGAGAAAGCGCCCCTCCAGGATCTGCTTCGCAGCGTGGACCGCTGGAACGCCCAGCAATCCGCAGCGCCTGAGAAGCAGCGCAGTGGAGGCCTCAGTCTGCCGTACACCCTGAAGGAGGAGCCCATCACCGCCGGCAGTGGCATCGCCTACAACGGCTATGCCCACAGCTTCGGCGGCATGGGGGTGCAGTTCATCCTGTTCATGGGCATCGACGCCGGCGTGGCCCTGTTGGTCCTGCGTCGCAGTGGTACCTGGCAGCGGCTTCGGGCCGCGCCTTTGGGGCGCCGGGGCATCCTCCTGGCCCGGGCCCTCAGCGCCGCCATCCTGGCCACAGGCATCCTGCTGGTGATCTTCGCCGCCGCCCGGCTGCTCTTCGGGGTGCGCATCCTGGGCAGCTTCGCGGGATTCCTCGGCATCACCGTCGCCTTTGCCCTCATGACCGCCACCTTCGGCCTGCTCATCGCGGCCCTGGGCCGCACACCGGAGGCCGCGCGAGGCTTGGCCATCTTCGGGACCCTGATCATGGTGATGCTGGGGGGCGCCTGGATCCCTTCCTTCGTGTTTCCAGCCTGGCTGCAGAGGGCAACCCTGCTGGTGCCCACCCGCTGGGCTGTGGATGGCCTCGACGCCATGACCTGGCGTGGCCTCGGGTTCAGCGCGGCGGTGGGCCCCATGGCAGTTCTGTTGGGCTTCGCGGCACTGTTCGGCATCCTTGCCCTCTGGCGCTTTCCCTTTGAAGACGCTTGAAGCTCGCGGCATCGGGGCCGGGATCGACAGCCAACAACGTGCGGGCCTTCATGGACGAGTGTCTGGCTCTGTTGGACGGCCTTGCGACGGTGCGGCTGGTGCGGGCCGACAACGGATTTTTTGATGGGAAGTTTCTCGACTTCCTGGAGGAAAAGGAACTTCATTTCCTCGTGAAGGCGCGTATGACGAGATGGGTGAAGTTCGCGGTCCTCGGTGTGTCGGGCCCACGGATGTCCCTGATGGTCTAAGCAAAGGAGGCTCACCGCAGATCCTCCCCCCATCCCCCAGCATCCGAAGGCCCCCGGACGAACCGTGTGTTTCCCGCCAAGCCCGGATCTGCTCTCTGACAGGATCCAGGTCCTCCGACGAAGGTTCCTTCCCCTGCTTTCCCATGGGCGCTCTCCAGAAACCCCTGAGCCTAACGACCCTCAGCCTGTGCGTTCACGCATGCTTGCCGGAATCACACGTTCAGCATCCCTTCCATTCCTTCCATCCCAGTTGAAATCCATCTCTGAAGCCGCGAAGAAGCTGTCTGGGGCCCGGGAGCGGTGGCTCAATCCCCTGCGGAAGGGAGCTTGGGTTTCGGCCTGTTGGGCGCAGGGCGGTTGCCCTCGCCGAACCACATGAAAGGGCCGCCTCGGGGCGGCCCTCATGACTCGGGTCTTGTTTGGTCGGAGCGAAGAGATTCGAACTCTTGACCCCCTGCTCCCAAAGCAGGTGCGCTACCAGGCTGCGCCACGCTCCGAAGGAACCAGGATAGCGCTACTTGCCGCCCACCGCGACACTGCGCAGGTTGAGGCCGGCCCGCTGGAGGTCGAAGATCCTGGAGGCTAGGCCCACGAGGAGCTGGGACTCCATCTCTTCCCGGCCGCGCTTGGTGGCGCCTGCGGGCGGAATGGCGGCGATCTCGGCGACGGTGCGGGTCTTGGACCAGGCCAGATCCATGGCGAAGGAGATCTTCTTGTCCTGGCTGGTCAGCTCTCCGGCGACGCTGGACATGAGGCCGTCCCCGCCGTAGCCGAGCCGCAGCCAGCCTGGGCCTTCGAAGCCGCGGCTGCTGTTGTTGATGTTGACCGACTGAAGCCGGCCGTTGCCGCCATAGGCGAATTCCATCCGGGTGTGTACGCCCTGCTCGTCGTTGCGGAAGTCGAGGCGCACGGGCTGCTTGGTGGTCTTGTCCACGGCGACCTCAAGCTTGCCGCGCTTCCAAAATCCGAGGCTGGAGGCGAGGCTCTGCTCCCGCTTCTTCGCGTCCCAGCCCTGGGTGGGGGCGGTGAAGACCAGGCGCTGGATGGCGTGGCCGTTGACGGCCTCCTCGCCGCCCAGGGTGGCCTGGAAGGTGGGCGCGTCGATGTAGACGGCCTTGATGTCGTTCAGGGTCTGGCGGAACCAGGCCATGTAGGTGATGGGCGCGTCGGAAGGGGGCAGGTCCACCCGGGTGGTGTAGGCGTTCTGTTCCTTGCTGTAGAGGAAGCCGCGGTTGCCGCGCCGGGTGTAGAGGATGGTTCCGAAGTCGCCGGCGAGATCGGTCTTGAAGTCGCCATTGGCGAAGTAGATGCCCTTGACGCGCAGGTTGGCCTGACCGCCCTGGCTGTTGCCCGTCACCTGGCCCTGGCTGAGGCTGTCGACCTTCTGGTTCACCAGGGCGCCACTGAGGGCGATGCCCAGGGTGCCCTGCATCTGCACGGAAGACACGCCCTGGTAGGGCTGGCCGAACCACCCGGCATCCACCGAATCAAGGGCCTGCCGCAGGGCCTGGCGCGCGGCCTCGGCCTCCGGGGTGGGCTTCACCGCGGCTTTGGAAGCGGTCTTCGCGGCGGCGGGGCGGGCGGACTTGGCGGGCGTCTTGGAGGGAGTCTGGGCTGGGAGAAGGGTGGCCAGGAGCAGAATGGGGAGGACCGATGGGCGCATGAAAACCTCGTTTGCTAACGATTGGGATGTCTGGGGGCGGGCTTTGGTTCCGGCCGTGCCTTGGCGAAGCAGGCCCGGCATAGGGCCTTGGTGGGATCATCGGGGATGAACGGCAGGTATTCCTGGGCCCCGCAGGAGGCGCAGGTGATGTGGGTGAGGATCCGGGCGGCGTCCGGGCCGCCCTTGCGCTTGTAGACGAAGGAGCGCCGGTAGCAATCCGGACACAGGTAGAACTTCTGGCCCGTTTCGACCCGGAAATGCATCCCGCAGTCGGAGCAGATCTTCTCCCGGGGGGCCTTGGGGTCGGGGGGCGCCACCGCGACCCGCTTGGTCAGCAGGACGGGGGTGGGTTTCGGGGCCAGATCCGGAAGCGCGTCCCCGGAAAGCGGGTCCTTCGAGGGTTTGGGCCCTTTGATCATTATTTGAAGCTTCCAATGCGGCCAGAGCCGAAGAACCAGGGTACCCCATCCCGCGAGGACCTGCGAGTTCGGCCGGGAAAATCTGGCATCCTGGGCACATGCCCCTCCCCGCCGACCTCCTGGAGCCCCTGCGACGCGGGGAGCCCCGGGCCCTGGGCCGGGCCATCTCCTGGATGGAGAATGGGCACCCCGATGCCCGGGGCCTCATGGCCCGGCTTTGGCCGGACCTGGGCCGAGCCGCGGTGATCGGCATCACGGGTTCCCCCGGGGCCGGCAAGAGCACCCTCACGGATCAGCTGGCCCAAGCGCTCCTCGCCGAGGGACAGAAGGTGGGCATCCTGGCCGTGGATCCCACCTCCCCCTTTAGCGGTGGCGCCATTCTCGGCGATCGCATCCGCATGCAGCGCATCGCGGCGGATCCCGGCATTTTCATCCGCAGCATGGCCACCCGGGGAACCCTCGGCGGCCTGGCCCGGGCCACGCAGGACGCCATCGATCTGCTGGACGCCGCGGGCTTCGACACCGTGCTCGTGGAGACCGTGGGCGTGGGCCAGGACGAGGTGGACGTGGTGAGCTGCGTCCAGACCTGCTGCGTGGTGCTGGTGCCGGGCATGGGCGACGAGATCCAGGCCATCAAGGCCGGGATCATGGAGGTGGCGGATTTGTTCGTCATCAACAAGGCCGACCGGGAGGGCGCCGACCAGGTGGAGCGCGAGGTGGAGGCCATGAAATCGCTCGCCATGCCCGGGGGCTGGGATCCCCCCGTGCTGCGCACGGTGGCTCAGCGGGGCGAAGGGGTGGCCGAGCTCCTGGTTCAGGTTCGGGCGCATGGGCATTGGCTGAGGGCCCATGGCGGACTGGCCCGCAAGGCGCGGGAACGGGCGCGGCTGCGCTTCGAGTCGCTCCTGGCCGAGGCCGCGGTGCGCCGGGCCAAGGCCCAGGCGGGGCCCGCGCGCGTGGAGGCCGCCGTCCAGGCCATCGCCAACCGGACCCTGGACCCCTACACCGCGGTCCAGGAGATCCTTGGCGAAGCTTGAGTCCTGGCCCCAGGGCCCGATAGGGCAGGCATGGGCGCCCGCAATTTGAATAAGGAACACTCCGAGGCCATCCGCATGGTCTTCCAGCGGCTGTGTGAGGGTGAGGCCGCCGTCCAGTTGGCCTTCGGCACCTTTCAGGGAGAATTCAAGGTGCTGGCCGAGGCCCCGGACCGGGTCGTCGTGGGCATCTCGGACGTCGAACGGGGCCAGTGGGGTCTGAAGCCTGGGGTCCACCTCACCCTTCGCCTGGTGGACCGGGGCCTTCCCTATGAGGCGGTGGTGGATTTCCAGGGCCACGGCAGGCTCCACGGCCTGGAGGCCTGCCACCTCACCATGCCCCGGCTGCTGCGGGCCCTGGATACCCATCGGCTGGCGGACTACGTGCCCGACCGGCCCATCCCATGCCCCTTCTCCGATCAACGCAGCGACGTGAAGGATGGCCTGGCCATGGCCTTCGGGGAGGATGGCCTCGAACTGGCCCCCCCGGAAGGCACCCGGATCCTGGGCGACATGCTACGGCTCCACGCCACCTCCACAGTGGAACTGCGGATTGCGCAGGGGGACAGCCTGGTCCTGCCCGTGCAGGTGGCCTATTTCGGGGAGAAGGTCTGGGGCATGCACCTCGACGACTCGAGGGACAAGGTGGCGGTGGGCCGGTACCGGCAATGGTTGCTGGAGGCACGCCGCCAGCAGGACCAGCACGATCGTTCCCGGTTCAGCCCGGGCGGCCTGGAATCCGCCAAGCTCCCCGGCCGCCAGGACGCGCTCCGATCCGCGGCATCCATGGCCCGGATCCTCGTGGACCGCGACCCCCTGGTGCTGGTGCTGGCCGAAGGCGAGGCCTTCCCGGCCCGGCTGGCCGAAGCCATCGGGCGCAAGTTCGGGGTCGCCGCCATCGATCTGGGGCCCGGTCCCCTGAAACCGGCCCTTCGGGTTCTGGGCGTGGATGATCAGGGTTGGGGCCGCGTTCGCCTCGTGCTGATCCACCACCTCCTCCGGACCGGCTCGGCCATGGAGCGCTGCCGGCGGCTGGTACAGGAAGAGGCCTGCCCCCTGCCCATCCTGGTGGCGGGCACCGAGGACGAGGCCGAGTTGAAGCGCAACCGGGCCATGGCCGCCGGGGCGGTGGACCATCTGGTGGTGGATCCCTTTCGGGTCCTGGCGGTCCTCCGGACCCTGGACGAGACCCTCAAGCTCTTCAGCTGAATTTCAGATCCTGCCGGCGACGTCCGATGCAGAAGAGGGGCGCTGCGACCACACCCCTTCCGAGGGAGTCTCCCATGTCCTTGTCCCATCGCCTGAGCGTGCGGGGGAAGCTCATTCTGATGGTGCTCCCGCCGGTGCTTGGGTATGCCTTCTTCAACCTCCATGACACCTGGGCGACCTATCAGCAGCTCAATTCCCACGGCCTGCTTCAGGGGGGGGTTGATCTGGCCCAGCCCCTCTGGCACGAATTCTTCATCAACGGTTTGGCCTCCTTTGTGGTCTGGGTCGCCACGTTCATTGTGGTGTACCGGATCAGCCTGTGGATCACCCGACCCGTCAAGGCCCTGGCCGAGGGCCTCCGACAGAGCGACCTCACCCTCCAACTCCAGGTCGAAAGCCTGGATGAGATCGGCCAGGCCGCCACCGCCTTCAATGCCTACAACACCCGCCTCCGGGGTGTTTTCCAGGACCTGTCCAGTTCGTCGAGCTCCGCGGCCAGCGGGGCGACCCAGCTGTCCGCCTCCAGTGAAGAGATGGCCGCCACCAGCGCGAGCCTCGCTGAGAATTCCGAGGCCCAGCGGGCCGCCTTCGAGCGGGTCGCCGCGGCCGTCACGGAACTCTCCGCCTCCATCGAGCAGGTTTCGGGCAACATCCGGCGGTCCCAGCAGGAATCCGAGGCCGCCGTGGCCGCCGTGAATCAGGGGGCCGAAGCAGGCCGGGAGAGCACCCGGGCCATGGAGGACATCCGGACCGCCGCCGCCAGCATGGTGACCGCCGTGCGGCTCATCCAGGACATCGCGCGGCAGACCAACCAGCTGTCGCTGAACGCCGCCATCGAGGCTGCCAAGGCTGGGACCATGGGCAAGGGCTTCGCCGTCGTCGCCGAAGAAGTGCGGAAGCTGGCGGAGCGCAGTGGCGCGGCGGCCCGCGAGATCGGCGAGCTCATCGAGCGCAGCAACGCTTCGGTGGACCGGGGCGCGGACATGGTCCAGGCCACGGTGTCCGCCCTGGGCACCATCGACACGAATATCCAGGGCCTGGCGGCCATGATCCTCGAAGTGGGCGCGGCCGCAGACGAACAGGCCCGCACCAGCGCGGAAGTCGCCGAACAGGTGGACGAGAACCTGGCCCGCGTGGCAAGCAACGCCACGGCCACGGGCCAGATGGCCCGCACCGTGGCCGAAGTGGCCCATACCGCCGCCGAGCTGGCGCGCGTGGCCGAGGACCAGAACCAGCTGGTGGGGCAGTTCAGGGTTTAGGGCTGTCGGCTATCAGCTTTCAGCTCTTGGAGATCAGGCCATAGAGATCCGGCCGCCGGTCCCGGAAGAAGCCGAAGGAGGCCCGGTGGCGCCGGATTTCGTCGAGATCGAAGTCTGACGTAATGACGCCCGTTTCCGCCCGGCCCAGCTCCGCCACCTTGTCCCCCCGGTGGTTCGCCATGAACGAGTGGCCGTAGAAGGTCTGATCACCTTCGAGACCGACGCGGTTGGCGGCCACCACGGGCACCACGTTGGACACGGCGTGTCCAATCATGGCGCGTTGCCACAGGTCCTTCGTATCCAGGCCAGGATTCTCGGGCTCGGTGCCGATGGCCGTGGGGTAGAGCAGGATTTCCGCACCCAGGAGCATCATGGCCCGGGCGCATTCGGGGTACCACTGATCCCAGCAGATGCCCACGCCCAGCTTGCCGAACCGCGTGTCCCACACCTTGAACCCCGTGTTGCCGGGTCGGAAATAGAACTTCTCCTCGTAACCCGGGCCGTCGGGGATGTGGCTCTTGCGGTAGATTCCCAGCATGGAGCCGTCGGCGTCCACCATGGCCAGGCTGTTGTAGAAGGCATGGCCGTCGCGCTCGAAGAAGGAAACGGGGATCACCACGCCGAGTTCCTGGGCGAGCCCCTGAAAGCGGGTGATGGTCGGGTGTCCTACGACCGGTTTCGCCCAGTCAAAGAACTCGTCCTTCTCCTCGCGGCAGAAGTAGAACCCTTCAAAGAGCTCCGAGGGCAGGATCACCTGGGCGCCCTGGGCGGCGGCCTCGCGCACGAGGGCCTCGACCCGGGCCACGTTCTCATCCAGGTTGTCCGTGAAGGCGCACTGGGTGGCGGCGACGCGGACTGTATGTGGGTGCGTCACAGAACCTCCGGCTGTTGCTGGGTGATGCAGTGGAAGGCACCGCCCCCGCTGAGAATGGCACGGGCCGAACGGCCCACGACGCGGCGCCCGGGAAAGAGCGGCGCGAGTGCGGCCACGGCGGCGGCATCGAAGGGGGTTCCGTAGATCGGCACGACCACGCTGCGGTTGCCGAGGTAGAAGTTCACGAAGCTGGCGGGCAGGAGTTCGCCTTCCGCGTTCTCCACCACGCCAGGCGAGGGGATGCGCACCACCTGGAGCCGCCGGCCCCGGGCATCGGTGAAGGCCGTCAGAGCTGCGGCGAGGCGCTCCAGGATGGCGGCATTGGGGTCGCTCGCGTCCCGGGCCTCCATGCACACCACCACTCCGGGGGCCACGAAGCGCGCCAGGGTATCGATGTGGCCGTCGGTGTGATCGTTGATGAGGCCCTCGTCCAGCCACAGCACCTTCTCGGCACCCAGGCCCTCCCGCAAGGCCGCCTCAATTTCGGCCTGATCCATGCCCGGGTTGCGATTGGGATTGAGCAGGCACTGACGGGTGGTGAGCAGGGTGCCTTCGCCGTCCCCTTCCACCGAGCCTCCCTCCAGAATCCAGGGGTGATCGAACCAAGGCACCTGGCTCAAGGTGGCCACCCGCTGCGCCACCTGGTCGTCGTCGGGGAGCACGTACTTGCCGCCCCAGCCATTGAAGCGGAAGCAGGCGGCCCGAAGGGCGCCGGTGCCGTCCTTCACGAAGATCGGCGCCGTGTCCCGCAGCCAGATATCGCCCACGGGCACGCGATGGAAGCGCACCTGTCCGATGATCGCCGAGAGGGCTTTGGTGGCCTCGGCTTCGATCGCCTCGTCCGCCACGAGAAGGTCCAGGGATTCGCCGCCATTTTCGGTGATGGCCAGGCAGAGGGCCGTGAATTCCGCCTGGGCAGGCCCCAGGTTCTCCTGCCAGAGGTGCTGTTGGCTGGGCCAGGCCAGCCAGCAGGCGGAGTGGTGCTCCCATTCGGCGGGCTGGTGTACCACGGGGCGAGTCATGTCGAAGGGATTCCAGAGGAGGCAACAACCCCGGCGCGGGGCGCACCCTCCAGTTCAGCAAAAGCCGGCCCCCCCGTCGAGGGGAATGACGGCCGGAGCAGGCCGATCATCGTGGCCCACCTCGATGCCGCTTAAGATGAGGGGCATCACCCGGAGCCATCATGCCGACTTCCCGTCTTCTGCGGGTCTCAGCCCTTCTCGTCGCTGCCCTGCTGTCGGTTCCGCAAACGCTCCAGGCCCAACGCGCCCGGGTCCAGGCGGACGCCCAGGTCGAATCGGTCCGCGAACGCTACACCAAGCGGGAGGTCCTCGTCCCCATGCGGGATGGCGTGAAGCTCTTCACGGCCATCTACACGCCGAAGGACACCGGTCGCGCCTACCCCATCCTCCTGCAGCGCACCCCCTACAGCGTGTGGCCCTATGGCGAGGAGACCTTCCCGTCGCACCTGGGCCCTTCGTCCCGGTTCCAGGACGAGGGCTTCATCTTCGTCTACCAGGACGTGCGGGGCCGGATGATGTCCGAGGGCGAGTTCGTGAACATGCGCCCCCAGCGGGCCGTCAGCGGCGCAGCCGTGGACGAAAGCACGGACACCTACGACACCCTCGATTGGCTGCTGAAGCACGCGGAGGGGAACAACGGCCGGGCGGGCCAGTGGGGCATCAGCTACCCCGGCTTCTATTCCGCCCTGGGCCTGTTGTCGGGCCATCCCGCCCTCAAGGCCGTCTCGCCCCAGGCACCCATCGTGGACTGGTTCCAGGGCGATGATTTCCACCGCAACGGCGCCCTCTGGCTCCCCCACGCCTTCAACTTCATGACCTCCTTTGGCCAGCCCCGGCCGGCCCCCACCAAGACCTGGCCCACGACCCTGAACCACGGCACGTCGGATGGCTACGCATGGTTCCTGCGCCTGGGGCCCACGGGCGCCACCCGGCAGTACACCAAGGACGTGGCCTTCTGGAACGAGATGCTGGATCACCCGAACTACGATGCCTTCTGGCAGGCCCGCAACCTGCGGCCCCAGCTGAAGGACGTGAAACCCGCCGTGCTCACGGTGGGCGGCTGGTTCGATGCGGAGAACCTCTACGGGGCCCTCCAGGTCTTCCAGGCCGTGAGTCGGCAAAGCCCCGCCACGGACAACCGCCTGGTCATGGGCCCCTGGTTCCACGGGGGCTGGGAACGCAGCAAGGGCGACCATCTGGGTCCGGTGCAGTTCGGGGCCGAGACCTCCGACTGGTTCCAGGCCGAGGTGCTGTTTCCCTTCTTCATGCACCACCTGAAGGGCGCGAAGGCTCCTGCCCTGGCGAAGGCCACCGTGTTTGAGACCGGCACCAACCGCTGGCACCAGCTCGATGCCTGGCCGCCCAAACAGGCGAAAGACATGAAGCTCTACCTTCAACCAAACGGGCGGCTATCCCTCACGCCGCCCTCGCCGGAGGGCGGTGCCGATTCGTTCATGTCCGATCCCTCCAAGCCGGTGCCTTTCCTTGAACAAATCGCCATCGGCATGCCCAAGGAATACATGACCGCGGACCAGCGCTTCGCCGGACGACGCCCGGATGTGCTCGCCTTCCAGACCGAGCCGCTGGCCGACGACCTGACCGTGGCGGGGCCCCTGCGGCCGGAACTCTACGTGGCCACCACGGGCACGGACGCCGACTGGGTGGTGAAGCTCGTCGATGTCTATCCCGACGACTTCAAGAATCCCGACTTCAAAGAGGGTGGCTCAGCCTGGGACCGCGCGCCCAATCCCATGGGCGGCTACCAGCAGCTGGTGCGCGGCGAAGTCATGCGCGGCAAGTTCCGCGACAGCTTCGAAAAGCCATCGCCCTTCGTGCCGGGGCAGCCCACCCGCGTGGCCTGGTCCATGAACGACATCTTCCACACCTTCCAGAAGGGCCACCGCGTCATGGTGCAGCTCCAAAGCACCTGGTTCCCCCTCATGGACCGCAATCCCCAGGTGTTCATGAACATCAACCAAGCTGGGGCTGGCGACTACAAGAAAGCCACCCACACCGTGTTCCACGACGCGGCGAG
>JANXYT010000452.1 GCA_025355915.1 Holophagaceae bacterium | reverse complement strand
GTGGGCGGCGTCACGCCCGGCAAGGGCGGCACGGAGATCGAAGGCTTCCCGGTCTTCAATACCGTCCAGGATGCCGTCGCCAAGACCGGCGCCAACGCCACCATGATCTTCGTCCCCCCCGTAGCCGCTGCAGACGCCATCCTCGAAGCCCTGGACGCGGGCATCGAGCTCATCGTCTGCATCACCGAGGGCATTCCCGTCCTCGACATGGTGAAGGTCAAGCGCGTCCTTCCCGACTACCCCAAGAGCCGCCTCATCGGCCCCAACTGCCCCGGCATCATCAGCCCCGGCCTGGCGAAGATCGGCATCATGCCCGGCCGCATCCACAAACAGGGCCATGTGGGCGTGGTCAGCCGCTCAGGCACCCTCACTTACGAAGCTGTGGGCCAGCTCACGGCCCTGGGCATCGGTCAGAGCACCTGCATCGGCATCGGCGGCGATCCCGTAAGCGGCACCAGCCACATTGATGCGCTGGAATTGTTCAACAACGATCCCGACACCCACGCCGTCATCATGATCGGTGAGATCGGTGGCAGCGCCGAGGAAGAAGCCGCCACCTGGGTGAAGGCCAACATGACCAAGCCTGTGGTGGCCTTCATCGCCGGCCAGACCGCCCCTCCGGGGCGCCGCATGGGCCACGCCGGCGCCATCATCTCCGGCGGCAAGGGTACCGCTGCCGAAAAGATGAAGGCCCTCACCGCCGCCGGCATCACCGTTGTGCAAAGCCCCGCCGACATGGGCAAGGCCCTGGCCGAGCGGCTGAAGTAGTCCTTTGTCTCCCATCAAAAAGGGCACCGGTGTCTTGCCGGTGCCCTTTTTGATGTTTCGGACCCGGGACCGTGCTGTACTCGAAGCATGCTGATCTCCCGCGAAATGGTCCTGGACCAGGACATCGGTCTCAATGCCACGCTGTTCGGCGGTGACATGATGGCCCGCATGGACAAGGTGGCGGGCATCACGGCTGCGCTCATGTCACGGAATCGGCGTTTCCTCACGGTCAAGGTCTCCGAACTCGTCTTCCATAGCCCTGTGCGGGCCGGAGAGATCATTGAGTTCCATATCGCCATCGCTCGCCAAGGGCGCACCAGCATGACGCTCCAGATCGAGGTTCAGGTCTACGAACCGGTGTCGGATCAGCGCCGGGATGTCACCAGCGGCGAGTTCGTGATGGTGGCTGTGAATGAGGTCCTGAACGCGGAGCCGATCCTCTGGAAATCCGAGATGGTCCAGGCGGCCAAGGAGGCCCACAGAGCCCGTCACGGCTCCTGATTCCCTGTTGTCACAGCAGGGGCGGGCCAGAGATGGGGGGACCGGCGTATGCTGGATGCATGACCGAACTCATCAAGGCCCACCTGGATCATCGGCGCCTATGGCGGGATTTCGACTACTGCTACCCGGTGATCTCCCGGCGCAGCCGCGGGGTGAGCCTGGGCGTGAATCTGAACCCCGACAAGGTCTGCAATTTCGATTGCGTCTACTGCGAGGTGGATCGCCTCACACCTCCCAAGCGGAAGGACCTGGACCTGGATCTGCTGGAACAGGAACTGGCCCTGCTGCTTGATCTGGCCACCAGCGGCGAGCTCTACGAGATTCCTCCCTTTGACTCGGCCCGGCCCGAGCAGCGGCGCCTCAACGACATTGCCTTCAGCGGTGATGGAGAACCGACCACCGCTCGGGAATTCGCGGAGGTGGTGGCCCGGGTTGCCCGCCTCAAGGCCCAGCGGGGCCTGGATCTGGTGAAGCTCGTGCTGATCACGGATTCGAGCCGCCTTCAGGCGCCAGACGTGGTGAAGGGATTGGATATCCTGATGGCGAATCAGGGGGAAGTCTGGGCGAAACTCGACGCGGGCAGCGAGGCCTATTATCGCGAGATCTGCCGTAGCCAGGTGCCCTTCGAGCGCATCCTCGATAACCTGCTGGCCACCTCCCGCCGCTGGCCGATCCTCATCCAGACCCTCTTCCTGGAGTGGAAGGGACAGGGCCCTGGCGAGGCGGAACTGGAGGCCTACTGCGGTCGTCTGGAGCACATCCTGGCCCAGGGCGGTCAGCTCCAGGCCATCCAGCTCTATACCGTGGCGCGGCCCACTCCAGAGCCCGAGGCCCGGCCCCTCCGCCACCTCGAACTGGAGGCCATCGCCGCGAGCCTGCGGGGGCGCCTGCCCGGGCTTCCCGTGGAGGTCTACTACGGCCCGGAGGAATGGGCCTGATGCACCGGTTCATTCCCGGCACGGCGGTCGCAATGTTGCTCGGTCTTGGAGGGTGCCGCCCCCGGGCCGCCCAGCCGATGCCGCCACCTCCGGTCAGCCTCAGCCTGGTCGCCGTGGGAGACATCCTGATGCACCAGGATGTGAAGACCGCCGCGGCGCAGGATTCCACTGGATTTCCAGCGCTCTGGGCGGATCTGGTTCCCCTGTTCCAAGGGGCGGATCTGGCCTTCGGGAATCTGGAAACCCCGGTGGCCCCTGCCACCGGCAAGCCCGGGGTACCTTTCCAGTTCAATGCTCCGGAGACCCTTCCGGCCGCACTGCGCGCCAGCGGCTTCACGGTGCTGTCCACGGCCAATAACCATGCCTTCGATCAAGGGCCGAACGGGGTGCGCGAAACCCTCGCGCGGATGCGTGCGGAGCGCCTGGTGGTTGTTGGAAGCGGTGAAGATCGGCCCCGGGCTGAAGCCCTCCAGATCCTCGAACGCCAGGGTCTCCGGGTCGCCTTCCTGGGTTTCACGGACCTCTTCAACCTGGACCTGAACCGCCGAGCGACCGAACCCTGGGTGCGGCCGCTGGAGCTGGAGCCCGCCCTCCAGGCCGTGCGCGAAGCCCGGAGCAAGGCCGATCTGGTGGTGGTGAGCGTCCACTGGGGCAACGAGTACCAACACAGGCCCACCAAGCGGCAGCGGGACCTTGCCCACGCCTTGGTGGCGTCGGGCTGCGATGTGATCCTCGGGCACCATCCTCACGTTCTTCAGCCGGCTGAACTGCTGGAGGCCGGTGGCCGCAGGGCCTTGGTGGCCTACTCGCTGGGCAACTTCATCAGCAACCAGGACCGCATGTACCGGGCTGATCTTTTCCCCGTGGCGGGGGGCGACAACCGCGACGGGGCCGCGCTGAGGATCCGCTTCGAGCGGCGGCCCGGGACCGACGGCCACGACCGCGTGATGCTGGTCGAGGCCGCCATCGAACCCCTCTGGACCGAGAACAACTGGGGTGCCACGTCCGCGAAGCGGGAAATCCGCGTCATCCGCGTGGCCGCCGCCGAAGCCCGGACCCGCACCGAGCTGGACCGGCTTTCGGATCCGATCGAAGGACCAAAAGGCCTGCCCGACGAGGCGCTTCGCCGGAAGACGGTCCTTGAAAAGCAGGAGTACCTGCGCACGCTGATCCTGCGGCGGAGGCGCATTGCCGAGGTCGTGGGCGAGAGCTTCGTCAGTCGCTAGTGTGTGCGAGCCCCAGTTCCGCCCGGTGCTCATGCAGCACGGCGATGATGCGGGCGAGGTGCTCGTCCTCGGTGCCGCCCACGGCCTCCATGAGCATGCGCAGGCCCTCGGCCACTTCGAAGCGGTCGACGCCCGCGGCGAAGGCC
>JANXYT010000426.1 GCA_025355915.1 Holophagaceae bacterium | reverse complement strand
GGTCCGACCCCGCCCACAGCCGCGTCGGATGCCCTGGACTTGAAACTCCGACAGGGTGAGCACCTGCTCACCCTCCAACGCCAGGAAGAAGCCGCCTTCACCTTTCAACAGGCCCTGGCCCTGGACCCGGGCAACGCCCGCGCCCGCCAGGGGCTGGAACGCTGCCGTAAACCCGGCGGCCAGCCCGGTCCCGGCTCCGATTCTCGCCAGGCTCCGGCGCTCTCCCTGGATTCCCAGGGGCGCATCGCCATGGCCATCGAGGAGGCCCACCCCCCCGCCGAACCGCAGGGTGTCGAACCCCCGGCAGCCCTGCTCAAGGCCGCCCCGGCCCCCCGCGAGGGCCTGTCCCTGCCCGACCGAATGCGAAAGGCCATCGAGCGCCTGCCCTGGCTCAAGGATCCCAAGGTCCTGGCGGGCCTCGGCGGCAGCGTCCTGGTGCTGGCCCTGGGCCTCAGCGTCATCCGCGGCTACCGCAAGGACCAGGCCCTGAAGGGAGAGGTCCTGGCCGCCCGCGCCGCCGCCGTGGCCCCCGTGGCCCAGCAGGCCGGGGCCCCGGATCTCATCGAGACACCAGAGGCCATCCGGCAGGAGGCCGAAGCGGCCCTCGGCACCGACCCCCTTCGCGCCTACCTCCGGGCCGAGGCCCTCGTCGGCCGGAATGCCAGCGACGCCGCTGGCGCCCAGCTGCTGGAGAAGGCCCGCGCCGGCCTCGTGGGCGGGGTCACCGGCGCCAGCCTGCCGGAGTTCAAGAAACACCTCCAGAACGGCGACCTCGAAGCCGCCCTCCAAGTGGTGGACACCCTGCTGCGCACCCAACCCGGCGACGGGGACCTGCGGGCCCGCGCCGGCCGCCTGCATCTGGCCCTCTGCTCCGCCCACGCGAACCAAGCCAAGTGGGACGAAGCCCGGGAGGACCTCCTCCGGGGTCGCGCCCTCTTCCCCGCCGACAAGACCTGGCAGATCCGCCTCAAGCTCCTCGAGCGCCTGAAAACCCTGCCCAAGGAGCAACGCCCCGCCTGGATCGCGCTGCTGGGGTAGCGTCAGACGGCGAGGCCGGGCTTGGCCCGGCAGAGGGCAGAGGCGCGGGGGCTCTGGGGGACATCGCGAGCAGAGCGAGCAGGCGGTCCCCCCGGACAGCCTCAGTCCACCCACACTTCTGGCGGCACGGGATGACTCAAGAAGTGGGTCATGCCTTCGCTGAGGCCGTAGGCGCCGGTGGTGCCAAAGGCCAGCAGATCACCGGCCTGCAGTTCCGGCAACCGCACATCCCCCAGGCGATCGAGGCTGGTGCAGAGGGGGCCCGCCAGGGTGTACGGGCGGCTGCCCTGGCCTTTTCCCACGGCTTTCACGGGAAACGGTTGGCCCGTGAGCAAGGGGCGGATCAAGTGGTTGATACCGCCTTCCAGGATGGCGAAGCGGGTGCCGCGGCTCTCCTTGATCCGCACCACCCGGGCCAGGTAGATGCCGCAGGGGCCCGCCAGGAAGCGCCCTGGCTCCAGGATCAGCTCGCCGGTGAACCATGCATGTTGGGTCAACAGAGTGGACAGTCCTTGTCCAAACGAGATCAGATCCAGGGGGCGCTCATCCACCGCATAGGGCACACCCAGGCCCCCGCCCAGATCGATCTGCTCGAAGACGAAGCCGTGGGCCTCGGACAAGCGCTTCGCCAAGCCCAACACGGCGCCATGGATGGCCAGCAGCTTCGAGGCGTCCCGCTGGTTGCTGGCGGCGAACACATGCAGGCCCTGGATGCGGACATGGCGGAGGCTCGCGGCCCGCTGAAGAAGCTCCGGCACGTCCTCCTCGTCCACGCCGAAGGCCGAAGGCCCGCTGCCGCCAATGATGCGATTGCCCTCGTCCACCTCAAAGGCCGGGTGCACCCGCAGGTTCACGGCGACGTCCCGGTCAGCCAGTGCGTCGATTCGCGCCAGATCCTCACAGCCTTCCGCCTGCACCCGCACACCCATGGCGAGGGCCTTGCGCAGCTCTTCTGCACGCTTACCGGGCCCCGCGAAGAACGTGCGCCCCGGGGGAAGCATCAGGGCTCCCACCCGCGCAAGCTCACCCATGGATGCACAGTCGAAGCTGGCCCCCAGCGCCGCAAAGCGCGCCAACAGCCCCGGATGGGGGTTGGCCTTCACCGCATAGGCGAGTCGGACCCGTGACGGCAGCACCGCACGCAAGGAAGAGAACTGCGCCTCCGCCGCCGCACCCGAGTAGACGAAGCAGGGTGTGCCATGGGTGTCCGCCAGGTTTCGGCAGGTGGCGTCCTCGAAGGCGAAGAGCGGAATCATGGTGGGCCTGGTGAAAGAAGAGGGTCGAATGGGGCGTCATGCCTTCTGGGTCGCCTGCTGTGTTCGGATCTTCGAGATCTGCCGGATATGCGTCAGCAGATGAAGCTGATCCATCCGGAGCGCCTGGATCAGGGTGATGGGTCCAGCCACAGGATGCATGAAGACCGCTTGCTGGCGAGCCTCTGCCCCCTGACCCTGTTCAAAAGATCGAAGCCATCGCATATGCTCGTCCCAAGCCTGTCTCAGCTCCACCAGTGAAAGCTTGCCCGTGGGGAGCATGCGCTTGGAGGGCACCTTCACGGGAATGCCTGCTTTCAGAATGAGCCACACCAGGACATAGGCGCAGCGGTTCTTCAGGCTGCGCGGGTGATCCACAAGATCCGTCCTGCTCGGCAAGCCTTGGAGAATCACCCTCTCGGCTAGGACCATGTGCTCCACGACCTCAAGGATCGACCATTGGTCGGGCTGCGGTCTGGCCGAGAGGGCCTCGGTGCTGAGGGTGTCCAGCTCGTTGAGCAGGGCACAGCGCCGGTCGTCCAACGATTGAATGAGCCCGTGCAATGGGAGCGGCATGTAGACCTGGGTTGAGAACGGCTCGTGAACGAAAGAAGGGAACCGGAGCCTGAACCTAAACACAGATGGCGCCCAGATCCAGGTTGAACGGGGTCAGACCGGCGAGGCGTCGCTTGGCTTTGATGTTCCGCATTTCCAGCAGTCGGAAAACTGTGATTCAAGGATTTCGCGGCACGTTGGACACTGCCAGGAAGGCCCGGCAGCTTCAGGAAGGGGCTCACCCTGTGAAAACCGTCGAATCAGCTCCAAGGCGGGTCCGGCTTGCTCGGGTTTCAAAATCCACACCTCTGGGGCCGTTCCGGGGATGACGGAAGAGCCTGGAATCGTGTTCAGGAGGGATTCCCCCACCACGTGTGCCTCGATTCCATTTGAACGAAGGAGGTCCTCTACGAGGTGCGCCTGGGCTTGATGTTCTGCCACAAAAACCTTGAGCATGATGGTCTCCCTTTGGGTCTAGCCATTGCAAAGGACGCTCACGCGTTCCAATAGGGCGCCAACCGCCGCACCCCTTCGCGCAGTTGCTCCGGCGTGGCGGCGAAGCTGAGGCGGACGTGGCCCCGGCCGCCTTCACCAAACGCGAGGCCGGGGATGAGCACCACCTTGGCCTCGTCCCGCAGCTTGAGGGCGAAGGCCAGGGGATCGGCGTGGGCCGACTTGGGCAGGGGCATGAAGTGGTAGAACGTGCCATCGGGTGGGGTGACCCCTTGGCCCAGTTCCTCGCGCAGCGCTGACGCGAGCGCCTCCCAGCGCAGCTGCACGGCGGCGCGGGCTTCGGCCAGCACGGTATCGGAGGCTTCAATCAAGGCGAGGGCCGCCCACTGAGCGGGTGTGGCGGTGCCGGTGACGGCATAGCCATGCACCACGCGGGCGGGCACCAGCCAGGCGGGATCGCCCACGGCCCAGCCCACCCGCAGGCCCGGCGCCCCCCAGCCCTTGCTCACGGAGCTGGTCACCACCCCGCGATCGGTCACATCCCGCAGGCTGGGGGCGCGAACGCCGAAATGCAGGTCGCGGTAGACCTCGTCGGAGATCAGCAGCACACCCCGGGCCGTGCAGGCGTCCGCCACGCGGCGCAGGGAATCGAGATCCCCGCCACCACCGGTGGGATTGGAGGGTAGGTTCAGGATCACGGCAGAGGCGTCCGGCGTGATGTCCAGGACTTTCAGCAGGGCCTTGGCGTCGAGGCGGAAGCGCTCCGGGGATAAGGGGTAGGGCACCGGTTCCGCCCCTGCCATGCGGGCCAGGGCCGGGTAGGCCACGAAGCCGGGATCGGGCACCAGCACCTTTGTTCCGGGGTTCACCCAGGCCTGGAGCAGCGCGAAGAGCGCCCCCTGGGACCCCGTGGTGATGAGCACCTCGTCCAGCTGAGCGCCATGGAAAGCGGCTACCGCTTGCCGGAGTTCCGTCAGCCCCGCGTGGGGCACGTAGGCGCAGGGGCCGGGGGCCCGCAGCAGGGCTTTCCGCGCCACTTCAGGCAGATCCCAGGTGGGTTCACCGAGACCCAGGGGGATGGCTCCCGGCGGCGTGCCGTCCGTGATGGCGCGGATCGGCGAGGGCTTCAGCAGGGACAGGCGGGAGGCGGGGTTCACAGGTGCTTCCTTCTACATCGATTCAAGAACTGATTCACCACGAAGACACGAAGGAAGGAAGAAACACGAAAACCAATTGCCCTGTTTTGTTCGCGTCTTCGTGTCTTCGTGGTGGATCTTTTTGACGTCCTACCTTAAGGCTTGTTCTAGGGCGGTGGCCGCGTCGGTCTTTTCGTCGCGGTACTTCACGATACAAGGGGCCGATAGCTGGAGTCCGCGAGCCCTGGCGTAGTCTCCCGAGGCGGGGCGCGACCCCGGCACCACCACGGCGCCCTCGGGCACCTCCTGGCGCAGCTCGCGGCCATGCACCAGGTCGTAAATGACGGTGCTGCCCGTGATGACCACCCCCGAAGCCAGCACCGCGCGACGGCGCACGACGATGCCTTCAAATAGGCCGACCAGACCGCCAACAAAGGCGTCGTCCTCGACAATCACGGGCCGGGCCCCCGCGGGTTCCAGCACACCGCCGATCTGGGCGGCGGCGGACAGGTGCACGCGCTTGCCGATCTGGGCGCAGCTGCCCACCAGGGCGTGACTGTCCACCATGGTGCCCTCGTCCACAAAGGCCCCCACATTCACGTAGGCCGGGGGCATGAGCACCACGCTGCGGGCGATGTGGGCGCCCCGACGCACGGCCGAACCGCCTGGCACCAAGCGCACTGCGTCTTCCAACCCGAAATGGCGGGGCGGGTAGGCGGTCTTGTCGAACATGGGAAAACCGGGGCCCTCCATCTCCACCAGGTTCGTGCGGCGGAAGCCGCAGAGGATGGCCTGCTTCACCCAGGTGTTGGCTTGCCAGGTGCCGTCCGCCTGGCACTCGGCGGCCCGGATGGTGCCGGTTTCCAGGGCCACCAGCAGGACTTGGTGCATGCCTGGGGCTTCGGGATCGGCCGCCAGGATCTCGGGGGGTCGGCTGAAGAAGGCGTGGATGGAATCCAGATCGACAACCATCAGAGCACTCCGGGCATGGTGCCTTCAGCGGCGAGGCACAGGGCTTCCGCCACGCGGGTGCGCGTGGCGGCGGTGGCAGGAACCAGGGGCAGACGCACCGTGTCTTCACCGAGGCCCAGCAGTTTGAGGGCGGCCTTCAGGGGGATGGGATTGCTTTCCACGAACAACGCATCCATCAGGGGTAGGAGCTGCTGGTGCAGGCGCAGGGCTTCAACGGCGTTGCCTCGGCGGGCCGACGCAATCATCGCCGCGGTCTCGCGGGGCAGCACGTTGGCCAGCACAGATATCAGGCCCGACGCGCCCACGGCGAAGGCCGCCAAGGCCAGGTTGTCGTCCCCGGAAAGCAGGGTCTTGCCGCTGGGCAAGGCGCGGGCGATCTCGGCGATCTGTGCCAGGTTGCCGCTGCTTTCCTTCACGGCCACCACCTGCGGGTTCTCCCACAAGCGCGCCAGCACCTCGGGGGTCACGTTCAGCCCCGTGCGGCCCGGCACGTTGTAGGCGATGAGGGGCAGGCCTGGCGCCGCTTCGGCGACGGCCTTGTAGTGGGCCACGAGCCCATCCGGCGTGGGCTTGTTGTAGTAGGGCGTCACCACCAGGGCCCCTGCGGCGCCCAGCGCCTGGGCGCGTCTGGTCATGGCCGCGGCCTGGCGGGTGGCGTTGTGGCCCGTGCCCACCACCACGGGACGGCCGCCGCTCTCTTCCAGGCAGGCCGCGATGATCGCATCCCGTTCGGCATCCAGGATGGTGACGGCTTCCCCCGTGGAGCCCAGGGGCACCAAGGTATCAACACCACCCGCCACCACATGGCGCACCAGTTTGCGGAAGGCGGCGAGGTCGACCTCCCCCGAGGGGGTGAAGGGCGTGGCCAGCGCGACAGCGAGGCCCGACAGATCCAGGGTCATGGGTTGCCTCCAAAAACGAACAACGGATCGAGCAAATCAGCGGCCAGGTCATCCATGCTGAACAGGCCTTTCCGTCCGTGCAGCCAGCGGGCCGCCGCCAGGGCGCCCTGGGCAAAGGGGGCCCGGGATCGCGCCGTGTGGGTGAGTTCCAGCACTTCCGCCGGAGCGTCCAGGCCCACCGTGTGGGTGCCGAACTCGGCCCCGGCCCGCACCACGCCCACGCTGAGCTGGTGCGATTCCGGCGTACCGAGAGTCCACTCGGTCTTGCGCGGGCAGCCGATCATCAAGGCGGCGGCCAGGGTTCGTGCCGTACCGGAAGGTGCATCGGCCTTCAGGCGGTGGTGGTGCTCCACCAGGTAGGGATCCCGGGCGGGATCCAGCGCGGCGAACCGACCCATCACCAAAGACAACCGCGCCATCAGCGCCACCGTAAGTGAAAAGTTGGAGGCGGTCAGTACGCCGATGCGTCCGGCCACCCTGGATTCCAGGTCCGGCATGATCCAGCCCGTGGTGCCGATCACCAGGTCCGTGCTCGTCTCCAGGGCCCAGGCCAGGTGGGGCTCCAGGGCCCCGGCCACGCTGGCGTCGATGGCCACATCCACGGGCGCCGAGGGTGTATCGATCCGGCCCGCCTGCCAGGACAGGGCTGTCCCCGCCTCTGTGGCGATGGCGGAGCCGAGCCGGCCGCGGCCGAAGAGCCCGATGCGCAGCGCCCTCACTTCGCCCCTCCCACCAGCACCCGGTGCATGCGGCGCAGGGCCTCGGCGGTGCGTTCCTCCTTCACCACCAGGCTCAGGTTGATCTCGTTGGCCCCCATGCTGATCATCTCCACGTTGATGTCCCCCAGCGCCGTGAGGAGCTGCGCCCCCAGGCCCGGCGTGGATTTCAGCCGCTCGCCCACCGCCGCGATGATGGCCCGGCCCTCGTGGATCTCGA
>JANXYT010000425.1 GCA_025355915.1 Holophagaceae bacterium | reverse complement strand
ATGGGTGTCTCACGGAGGGGAAGAGCCAGTGTAGCGTCCAGGTCGTTCTGGACGATAAGGTGGATCTATTCGGAGGCCCCATGTACCAGAAGGATTTCCTGGAGCAGGTGCGCGCGCAGCTCGTGGTGACGGAAGATTCTGCCAAGCTGCGCCAGCAGACTTTCGAGACCAGTTCGGGCATCCCGTTGAAGAACAGCTATACGCCGGCGGACCTGGCCAAGCACGATCCGCTGAGGGACCTCGGCGCGCCTGGAAAGTTCCCCTTCACGCGGCACGTGCAGTCGACCGGCTACCGGGGGCGGCTCTGGACCATGCGGCAATACGCCGGGTTTGCCACGGCCGAGGAAAGCAACGCCCGCTACCGCTACCTGTTAGACCAGGGCACCACGGGGCTGTCTGTGGCCTTTGATCTGCCCACGCAGATCGGCATGGATCCCGATCACCCGATGGCGATGGGTGAGGTCGGCAAGGTGGGCGTGAGCATCAGCTCCATCCATGATGTGCGCACGTTGTTCCGGGACATCCCCTTGGACAAGGTCTCCACCAGCATGACCATCAACGCGCCGGCGACGGTGCTGCTGGCGATGTACCTGGCTGTCGCCGAGGAGCAGGGCGTCGGCTGGGACAAGGTGAGCGGCACCATCCAGAACGACATCCTCAAGGAGTACATGGCCCGCGGCACCTATATCTTCCCACCGCGCCAGAGCCTGCGCCTCATCACCGACACCATTGCTTTCTGCGCGGACCAGGTGCCGAACTGGAACACCATTTCGATCTCGGGCTACCACATCCGCGAGGCGGGCTGTACGGCGGCTCAGGAGATCGCCTTTACCCTGGGCGATGGCATCGCCTATGTGCAGGCCGCCCTGGATGCTGGCTTGAAGCTCGAATCCTTTGCCCCGAGACTGAGTTTCTTCTTCAATGCCCATAACCAATTTTTCGAGGAGGTGGCCAAGTTCCGCGCGGCCCGCCGCCTCTGGGCCAGGATCATGCAGGGACGTTTCAAGACGAACGATGCAAAAAGCCAGATGTTGCGATTCCACACGCAAACCGCAGGTAGCACCCTCACCGCCCAGCAGCCGGACAACAACATCGCACGCACCACCGTCCAGGCCATGGCCGCCGTCTGCGGTGGCACCCAGAGCCTCCACACCAACAGCCGGGACGAGGCCTTGGCCCTGCCCACGGAGCAGAGCGCCATGATCGCCTTGCGCACCCAGCAGATCCTGGCCTACGAATCGCGCATCGCCGATGTGGTGGACCCCTTCGCGGGAAGCTACTTCATCGAGTCGCTGACGGATGAATTGGAGGCCCGCGCAGCGGCGCTGCTGGCCAAAGTGGACGACCTTGGCGGCATGGTGAGCGCCATTGAGAAAGGTTTCCCCCAACGAGAGATTCAGAACGCGGCCTACGCCCATCAGAAGGCGGTGGAGAAGGGCGAGCAGATCGTGGTGGGCGTGAACCGCTTCACCGTGACAGGTGAGCCGAAGCCGAAATTACTGCGGGTGGATGAGGCCCTCGGCGCCGCCCGGCGCAGCCAGATCGCACTGGTGCGGGCGGCCCGGAACCAGGCCGCCGTGGACGGCCGTCTGGCGTCCATCCGCAAAGCGGCTTCGGGCACGGAGAACCTGATGCCGCCCATTCTGGACGCGGTCAAGGCCGAAGCCACCATAGGAGAAATCTGTGATGCTCTGCGCACCGTGTTCGGGGAGTATCAGGAACACTTGGTGGTCTAAATGACCTAAATTTCCAGGGTGTCTTGTAAGGGTTTGGGATCTGGGTACCCTTATTGCAGTTCTGTGACCTAACCCCGTCCCGTTCCCCGGGACTTCCTCCAGGAGGCACCATGCGTATCACCACCCTCATCGCAGCCGCGGCGCTGATTCTCGCCGTTCCCGCCCAGGCCAAGATGCCTTGGGTCAAGAAGGCACAGGAAGCCGGGTTTGCCGAAGTCAAGGATTGCAAGGCTTGCCACGTGGGCGCTGCCAAGAAGGGCGGAGAACTCTCTGAGCGCGGCAAGTTCCTTATGGATACCAAGGCGAAGAAGAAGGCCGCTGATGTAGATCTGGCTTGGCTGAAGGACTACAAGGGCAAGTGAGCCACTGAAACGGTTTGAACCCAGGCGCCGGGTGGGTCCTTCCTCCCGGCGCCTTTCTCCATCACCCACCGGAATCGCGATACCGAATAGGCCATGCCATGCTGGGCGAGTCGCACCAGCGTTCACTGCTCAAATAGGAGATTCCATGACGCGTATGCTATCCGCCCTCCTGCTCTTGGCCCTTGCCGGCCTTCCGGCCCAGGCCAAGTTGCCTTTTGTCAAGAAGGCCCAGGCCCTGGGTTTTGCCGAGATCAAAGATTGCAAGGCCTGCCATGCCTCCGTGCCCCCCAAGAAGGGCGGCGAAATGACCGAGCGTGGCAAGTTCCTGGTCGCAGCCAAGGGCAGCCACAAGGCCGCCGAAGTGGATCTGGCCTGGCTGAAGGACTACAAGGGCAAGTGAGCCGCTGATAACGGAGTGAGACCTGACGCCGGGGGGATGACCCCCCGGCGTCTCTATGTACGCGTCCATCGAGGGACCGACTCCTCGGTCGTAACGCAACTCGTGCCGAATTTAGGCCTGCGGGGGCATGAAGGCCGTTTCCTGTGATGTCGTGATCGAGATCACCAGCACCTCTGCCACGCCTGTGGAATCTCAGGCTAGGGTATAAAGGACTGATGAGGTTGTTATGCGTCTGCTGCTAGCTGGATTGCTTTCCGTCGTGCTCGCTGCGGCACCCCCAAGCGCGAAGGATTGCACCGCCTGCCACGAGGTGGATCTGGTGGCGTTCCAGGCTTCCAAACACGCGAGCATGGGCTGCGTGGGATGTCACAGCAGCATCACGAGGTTGCCTCACGCGGAGAAGCCCGCACCGGTCAAGTGCGCCTCCTGCCACGAGGACCAGGTCAAGGCCTACGCCAAGAGCGTTCATGGCCTCGCCATGCAGAACGGGATGTCCGACTCGGCCACCTGCAAGTCCTGCCATGGGTCGGCGCACCAGATCCTGTCCAGCGGTGCCCCCACCTCCCCGGTGAACAGCAAGAACTTGCCGGATACCTGCGGCGCCTGCCATTCCAATCCCGATTTCCTGGCCAAGCATAAGATTCCCTTCGCAAAACCGGTGGAAGCCTACCGCCTGAGCGTTCATGGCCGCGAGGTGGCCAAAGGGAACGCGAGCGCCGCCTCGTGCTCCAACTGCCATGGAAGCCATGACATCCTGCCTTCCTCAGATCCCAAAGCCAAGGTCAACCGAGCCAACGTGGCTGAGACTTGCGGGGTCTGCCACAGCGATATCCAGGCCGTCTATGTGGACAGTGTGCATGGCCTTGCGGTGAAGCGCGGATCCAATGATTCGCCCACCTGCACCGGCTGCCATGGCGAGCACAACATTCTGGCGCCCAAGGAACTAGGCTCTCTGGTGAACCCCGCCCGCGTCTCCACCGTCACCTGCGGGCGCTGTCACGGCGATGAGCGCCTCAATTCGCGCTACAGCTTCGGCGACAAGGTGCCGGCCTTCCAGGACAGCTTCCACGGCCTCGCCATTCGTGGCGGCCAGAAGACGGCCGCCAACTGCGCCTCCTGCCATGGCGTGCACAACATCCTCCGTTCGGAGGACATCCGCTCCACCGTCAACCCCGCCAACCTGCAGACGACCTGTGGGCAGTGCCATCCCGGCTTGGGGGAAAAGATCACCCACGGCAGGGTGCATGTGCGCACCGCCGGTGGCGCCGAGCACATCACGGTGAA